>NZ_JBHXKE010000227.1:0-15191 GCF_042722765.1 Kitasatospora sp. NPDC058406 | reverse complement strand
CGGCCGGGACTGCCCGGGCTGTCCGGCCCTCCCGGTCAGCCCCGGGCGGGCTCCGGGCGGGGCGACGACCGCCGACGCGAGGCCCCTGGCCTCGGTCCGCGGCATCGCCGCGCCCGCGGCGCGCGCCGCCGCGAACCCGTCGCCCAACGCGGCGGCGGCCCGCCGCTCGACCCCGCGGACGACGGCGTCGCCCAGGTCGTCCGGGCCCCGCAGCACGGCGGCGGCCCCGAGCAGCCGGGCCGCGCTCGCCGGCCGGTCGCGGCCGAGCTCGATCCCGGCGACCGCGGCCACGATCCCGGCCGCGGCCGGGGTGTCCCGGGCCAGCATCAGGTGCACCGCCGGGTGGTCGAGCCGTCGGGCGGCGTCCTCCGGGCGGCCCTCCTCCGTGTCCGCCTGGGCGAGGACCGCCAGCAGCAGGGCGGTGAGGTGCGACGGGACCGCCCGGCCGTCGGGCGACTCGGCCAGCGCGATCCGCGCGTGTTCGCGGGCCGGCCCCGGCCGTCCGGCCAGCCACTCCAGCCGGGCCAGGCCCAGCCGGACGTGCGCCCGCGGCTCGGCCGCCCCGGCCCGTGTCACCTCGTCGAGCAGGCCCTCCAGGAGTCGCCGCCCGCCCTCCACGTCCCCGGCCTGGGCGATCGCCAGCCCGGTCTGCACGTCGTTCTCGATCGAGTACTCCCGGATGTCGAGCTCCTGGAAGTACCGGGCCGCCTCCTCGTTCAGGGCCAGTGCGCCGGACGGGTCGCCGGACCGCTGCCGGATCGACCCCAGGGTGCTCAGCGTGGTCGCCGCGCCCCACCGTTCCCCGAGCTCCTCGAAACCGGTCCGTGCGCGGGCAAGCAGCTCCGTCGCGCCGGCGAGGTCGCCGGTGCGCATGGCCAGCAGGCCCCGGACCATCAGCCCGAACGCCCGGCTCCAGGGGTCCCCTCCAGCCCCTCCCCCCTCCGCCGGCGGACGGGAGGAGCACCCTGCGTCCGCGGCGTCCGGGCCGCCCGCCGGGCCCGGGGGCGGTGCCGGCCGGGCGGCGGCGACGGCCGACCGGGCCATCTCCAGCAGGGGATGGACACCGGGGTCGATGCCCTCCACCGCGCGCACCATCCGGTGGAAGGCGGCCTCGGCCTCGTGGGGCGGGCCGACGGCCTCGGTGCCCAGCGTGTGCGTCACGACCACCAGTGCCCTGGCCACCGGATCGGCCGGCCCGGGCATCGCGAGCACCTGGCCGAGCAGGTCCGACGACTCGGGCGGGTTGCCCCGCATGGTCCAGTACCAGCACAGTGCGGCGCCGAACCGGACGGCCGTGGCGGCGTCCCCGGCCTCGACCGTCCGGCGCACGGCGGTGAACAGGTTGTCCCGCTCGGCCGACAGCCGTGCCAGCAGGCGCAGTTGGTCGCGGGTGCGCAGCCGGGGCTCGGCCCGTTCGACCAGGTCGAGGAGGAATCCGGTGAGGCGTGCGCGGACGGCGCCGGTCTCCCCGCGCCCGGCGAGCTGTTCCAGGCCGTACTCCCGGACGGTCTCCGGCATCCGGTGGCGCAGCTCGCCGGTGTCGGCGGACCAGACCGGGTGGAGCAGCGACTTGTCGGCGAGACCCGACAGCAACTCCTCGACGTCGTCCGCCCGATGGGGGTCGGACCCGAAGACCGCCCGCGCCGCGTCCTCGGCGAAGCTGCCGGGGACCACCGCGAGCCGCTCCAGGAGCGCCCGCTCGTCGTCGGCCAGCAGGTCCCAGCTCCAGGCCACCACGGCGCGCAGGGTCCGGTGGCGGGGCAGCGCGGTGCGGCTGCCCCCGGTGAGCAGCCGGAACCGGTCGTCCAGGCGGGCCGTGACGACCTCGATCGGCAGGGTCCGCAGCCGGGCCGCCGCCAGCTCGATCGCCAGCGGCAGGCCGTCCAGGCGGCGGCAGATCTCGATCACCGCGGGCAGGTCGTCGTCCACGGTGAAGCCGGGGCGGACCGCGCCGGCCCGGTCCTGGAACAACCGGATCGCCGCACAGGCCCGGGCCTGCGGGGCCGGCGCACCCGGTTCGGGCAGGTCCAGGGGGAGCACCGGGTGGAGGGTCTCGCCGTCGATCCGCAGCGGTTCGCGGCTGGTGGCCAGGATCCGCAGCCGGGGGCAGCGGCCGAGCAGGGAGCCGGCCAGCGCGGCCGCGGTCTCGATCACGTGCTCGCAGTTGTCGAGGACGAGGACCAGGTCGTCGTCCGCCACGGTCTCGGCCAGGCGGTCCAGGATCTCCCCGGGCGAGCCCGGACCGGTGTCCGGGGACGCCCCGGACGGCCGGTCCGGGGCCGGAGGGCGTTCGGGCGGGTCGACGTCGCGCGCCCGGAGGGTGTCGAGTGCGGCGCGCGCCACCCCGTCCGGGCCGACCGGCGCCAGGGCGACGAACCACACGCCGCAGGACGGCGTGAGCCGGTGTCCGGCGGCGCCGGCGAGCCGGGTCTTGCCGGAGCCCCCGGGACCGACCAGGGTGACCAGCCTGGTCCGGTCGAGCAGGTCGACGACCCGGCGGACGTCCTCCTGACGGCCGATGAAGCTGGTCAGCGGAGCGTCCAGGTTCCCGTGGACCCGCGATCGGCGGAACGGCCGGTGCGCGTCCGGGTGCTGTCGCTGCGGGGGGACCTCGCCGCGCAGCACGGCGAGGTGGGCCGCCTGGAGCCGGGGCCCGGGGTCGCTGCCGAAGGTGTCGGCGAGCCGGTCGCGCAGCCGCTGGTAGGCGGCCAGGGCTTCGGCGGGTCGGCCTGCGGCGGCGAGCGCGCGGATCAGCTGGGCGTGCAGCCGTTCGTGGAGCGGGTGGCCCGCCGTCAGCGACTCCAGCTCGGCGACCAGGTCGGGGCCGGGGCCGAGCGCGAGTTCGGCCTCGATCCGGTCCTCCGTGGCGGCCAGCCGCACCCGTTCCAGCCGTGCGGCCTCGGTGTCGCCGAACGGTGCCTCGCGGACGTCCGCGAGGGCCGGGCCGCTCCACAGCCCCAGGGCCTCCCGCAGCGTCGCGACGGCCTCGGCGGGCCGGTCCTGGGCGAGTGACTGCCGCCCGGAACGCGCCAGCCGCTCGAACCGGACGGCGTCCACCGCGTCCGGTTCGACGGTGAGCCGGTAGCCGGCCGGCCCCGCGGTGAGCAGCGCGGGATCACCCAGGACGCGACGCAACCGGGACACCAGCGACTGCAGCGCGTTCGCCCGGTCCGCGGGCGGCTCCCCGGCCCACAGGGACTCGACGAGGGTCTCCGGCCGGACGCCGCGCCCGGCGTCCAGCGCGAGCCGTGCCAGGAGTGCCCGTAGCCGGGGACCGCCGACCGGTGTCGGGCCGGCGCCGAGGTCCAGCACCAGAGGTCCGAGGAGATCGACACGCACGCGCCCACTATCGCAGCAGCGCCTGTTCGACGGTCAAGCCGGTCCGGTGGGCGGCCGGATCCGTGCGAACGGGACGGAGGCACCGCCGTGGGTGCGGTGCCTCCGGGCCTTCGATCGGGTCAGGCGCGCGCGAGGACCCACGCGCCGAGGCCGCCGCAGCCGGACGCCTGGTAGGAGGTGGAGCGGAAGCCGGGCGGGATGGGCGAGCCCGGGCAGGTCCACAGGCCGACGCGCGCGATGTTGTGGCGCCACGATCCGGCGCCGGAGCAGCCGTTCTGGATGTAGTCGGTGCTGACGTACCCGGCGACGACCGGCGAGCCGCCGCACGTCCAGATCCCGTCCTTGGCGAGGTTGTGGCGCCAGGAGCCCACGCCGGCGCAGCCGTTGCGGATGTGGTCGGTGATCACGTACCCGGTGACGACCGGCGAGCCGCCGCAGGTCCAGATCCCCTCGCGGACGAGGTTGTGGCGCCAGTTCCCGATGCCGTTGCAGCCGCTCTGCGTGTGGTCGGTGGTGACGTACCCGGTGACGACCGGCGAGCCCGAACAGGTCCAGATCCCGTCCTTGGCGGGCTCCTGGTACCAGGAGCCGCGGCCGCTGCAGCCGCCGCGCTCCCACGCGGTGACGACCCATCCGGGGGTGATGGCCTCGCCGGAGCAGGCCCACCTGCCGGAGGCCGCCGACGTCTGGGCCGCCGCGCTCGACACCCCGGTGGTGGTGCCGGCGAGGACGAAGGCGGCCATGAGCGCGAGGACGCCCAGGGTGGCGCCGAGTCCCCGGCGGGCGATCCCGCGGAGGGTCGAGGTCGCCAGACGCTTCCACAATTGACGCTCGTGCATGGTCAATTCACTCCAGTCCTGTCGAAGAGCACGCTCGATACGGCTCGTTGGTCGGGAAACCGGGCGGTGGAACGGCCTCACCCTACGCGGAGATCCTGTGCCTGTGGTGTGCTCATGGAGTGGAGTGCCCATTGTGGCCGGAAATGTGACATGAACGCGGCCGTGCGGGAGGCCCGCCCGCCCGCACGGCCGCGTCCGGGTCCGGGCGGGGTCAGGCGGGGAGGTCCTCGGCGGTGGGGACGCTGAGTCCGAACAGGTCGGTGACGGTGGTCAGGGCGGCGGACCGGAGCGCCGCGGCCGGCAGCACGGTGCCGTCCGGACCGGTCAGCGCGCGGGTGGCGGTGGCCGCGGCGACGACGGTGGGCCGGTAGCCGCGGTGGAAGGCGCCCTGGGCGGTGAAGGTGACGCACATGTGGGTCATGAACCCGGCCAGGACGAGGTCCTTCCCGCCGCCCGGGGCGAAGCCCAGGTCGGTGAGGGTCTCCTCCAGCGTGGTGGCGTGGAACGCGTCGGGGAACTGCTTGACCACGACCGGCTCGCCGTCGACCGGGGCGACCTCGTCGCTGAGGGAACCGATGTCGGCGCGGATGTCGTAGGGGGTGCCCTCGCCGCCGTCGTTGACGATGTGGACGACCGGTGTGCCGGCGGCGCGGGCGCGCTCCAGCAGGCGGGCGGCGGCTGCGAGGGCCTCCTCGGCGCCCTCCAGCGCCATGACGCCGGTGCGGTAGGTGTTCTGGAAATCGATCATGATCAGGGCCGATTCGCCCAGCCGCGGCGGCCGGTTGTCCAGGCCGATCACGTCGCGCAGGGTCGTGGAGGGGGTCGTGGCGGGGGTGCCGGTGGTCATCGTGGGGCCTTTCGTCGGACGAGTGGATACGAGGGGCCGGGCGCGGGTGCGCCCGGGGAAGGGGCAGGCCGGGTGGGGGCAGGCCCGGAGACGGGCCTTCCCGGAGGGGGACATGGCGGGCCGGCCCGCCGCGCGTCAGGCCGGCGCGGGGGCGGACGGGGCGGTGGCCGGCGTGGTGGTCGGACGGGCCGGTGGTCAGACCGTCCGGGTGCGGAAGCTGCGGCGGTAGGCCGCCGGGGTGGTGGCGAGCTGCCGCCGGAACGCCCGGTGCAGCGTCTCGGCGGAGCCGAGCCCGGACGCGGACGCGACCAGGTCGAGCGGATCGTCGGTGGCCTCCAGCGCGCGCCGGGCCGCCTCGACGCGGGCCGCTTCGACGTACGCGCCGGGAGTGGTGCCCGTCTCCTGTTTGAAGACGCGGGCGAAGTGCCGCTCGCTGAGGCACATCCGGGCGGCCAGCGCCGGCGCGGACAGCTCCTCGTCGAGATGGTCGGCGATCCAGAGGCACAGCTCGTCGATGTCCCGCCGGCCGGCGGGAGGGCGGCTGAGCGGGACGGAGAACTGGCTCTGCCCGCCCTGCCGCTTCAGGTACACCACCAGCTGCCGGGCCACCGCCAGGGCGGCCTGCTCGCCCAGGTCCTCGGCCACCAGGGCCAGCGAGAGGTCCAGGCAGGCGCTGATCCCGGCCCCGGTCCACAGCCGGCCGCGGTCGGTGCGGACGAAGATCGGGTCCGGGTCGACCGTGACGTCCGGGTGGTCGGCGGCGAGCTGGTCGGCGGTCGACCAGTGGGTGGTGGCGGTCCTCCCGTCCAGCAGGCCGGCCGCCGCCAGCAGGTGCGCGCCCACGCAGACCGACGCCACCCGCCGGGCGTGCGGGGCGGTCTCCCTGACCCAGGACACGACGGCGTCGTCGATCCGGGCGCGCGGGCCGTCGTCGGTCATGTCGACCGCGCCCGGCACCAGCAGGGTGTCCACCTGCCCGCCGACGTCCTCGAAGGCCACGTCGGTCAGCAGCCGCACTCCCGCCGACGTGCGCACCGCACCGACGGTCGGCCCGGCGAGGCGGACCCGGTAGCCGGCGCGGCCCGCGGTCTCCCGGTTGGCCAGCGCGAAGACCTCGGCCGGGCCGGTGACGTCGAGGAGGTCGACGTCGGGGAAGACCGCGATGACGACACGGTGCGGAGTGGGCATGCGTTCATCCTCGCCCGGTGCGGCCGGTGGCGGCAATGACGGTTCCCTGTCACATTCGGACACGGTCCGCGCCGCCGCCCCTCCGCCCCTCCCCGCAGACCAGGGGCGTCCGGCCGCCGACGTCCGGCCAGGGGCGTCCGGCCGGGGGTGGCTGTCGTGCCCGGCCGCTAGGGTGCCGTTCATGCCATCGCTGATCGACGCCGTCCGTGAGCACGACGAGGCCGCCCGCTTCCTGGCCTGGCCGGGCGACTTCGAGCTCGACCGGAGGGACCACGTCGAGGACGTCCACCTCGCGTCGGGCGCGGCCCTGGAGGGTTTCGCGGGCGACGGCGCCGGCGGCACGTACTTCTTCTGCGGGACCGGCGGGGAGGAACGTCCGGTGCTCTACGCGGATTCCGAAGGCGGTGCGGCGCTGGTCGCGATCGGCCTGCCCGAGCTGCTGAAGCTCCTCCTGGTCGCTCCCTGGTGGCGCGACTGCCCCTCGTTCACCGCGGAGGAGAGCGCGGAGTCGGCCGCCGAGTACCTGGCGGACCTGCCGGACCTGGCGGCGCGCCGGGACGACGCGGCTGCGGCGCTCGGCCTCGACCTTCCGGGCGAGACCGAGGTCCTGGCCCGTCTCCGCGAGGTGGCCACCGGGGCGGGCGGCGACTTCGTCCTGATCCTCACGTCGGAGGGCACCTCCTACGAACCGCTGATCACCGGCTGAGCGAGGTCGGTGCGCCGCTCACCGCTCCCCGGCCGCCCCGGCCCCGGTCCGGCTGCGCCGGGCCGACGCAGGGCCGGCGCTACTCCGCTCCGGTGGCGTCCGGGAAGGAGTGGTGTTCGTGCGCGACGACCCAGCGGCCGTCCTCCTTGCGCAGGCCCAGGGTGAGCCGCAGGCGCTGCGCGGGCCGTTCGGCGAGGTCCGCCGGTGTGCCGCAGCGCAGCAGGGCGTGGGCGAAGGCGACGTCCGCGCCGGCCGTGACGTCGAGCGCCTCGATCTCGAACGCGGCTCCCTGGGCCTGCCACTCGAAGAACGGCGGCCAGGTGTCGCGGTACGCGTCGATGCCCCGGACACCCTCGTACGGCGGCGGCACGTCGAACATCACGATGTCCCGGGCGTGGTCCGCGAGGACGCCCGGGAGATCGCCCCGGTGGACCGCCGAGGCCCAGTCCTGCACCAGCGCCCTGATCCGGTCTTCCTCGGTCGTCATGGTCAGGATGCTGCGCCCCGCGCGGTCGGCCCGCAACGGCAGCGGGAGCCGCCTGCCGGTTCCCGCTGCCGGTCCGACCGCCCCGCGCCGTACCGCCCCGGCCCGCGCCGTACCGCGTCGGGCCGCACCGCGGGGGCGTGCGGTACGGCCCCGGAACGGTCGGACCGGGGCGCGCGGTCAGGTGCGGGCCGGGGCCGGGGGCGAGGGGACGGCCTCCGGTGCGGGGCGGGCCGGAGGCGAGTGGCGGAACCGGTGCACGGCCGCTATCACGAGTCCGGCGGCGAAGGCGAGCACGTGGCCGACGGCCGCCACCGCTCCCTCGCCGAGCCCGTCGAGCAGGGCGGGGGCGGCCACGAGCAGCATCACCAGCCACACCGCCCGCCACCACACCGGACGGGCCCGGAGGACAGCCACCGTCATCGCCGCGACCACGACGTAGGACGGGCCGGTGTCCAGCGTGTGGGCCTCGGAGGCGGGCAGCGCGCCGTGGTCGATGCGCCACCAGACCAGCGCCTCCGTCAGCAGGGTCGCACCGACCTGCGCGAGCGCCAGCGACACCACCGCGCGGCGGGCGCCGAGCGCCGAGACGACCGTGCACACGGACAGCGCGAACACCGGCCACACCCAGGGGCTGTCCTGCGGCACGAACGCCGACACCACCAGCGACTCGACCGGATGGCCGGACGGCCAGGGGTGCAGGTTCGCCAGATTGGTCGACGCCCATTCCCGCAGCGCCAGCACCCGATCGGGCGGCAGCAGCACCAGGACGGGGCACATGACGGACAGGGCGGCCACGTACCAGGCCCCGGGATTGCGAACGATCCGGCGGATCACGACGGCCTCACTCCCCGCCCGGCTAGCGGGCACGCCGCCGCGGCCGGCCGCCGACGGCCACGGCCGCCCCGGCGGTGACCGCGCAGACCGCCACCGCGCCGGAGGCCATCAGCCCGCGCCGGGAGCGCCAGGACAGCACCGACCAGCGGGAGCCGGCCGACAGCAGCGAGCCGAGGCTCAGCCACGACCCGGCCGAGAGCGCGGACAGTGCCGAGCCGGCCGAACCGACGGACAGCACGCTGCCGACCGAGCCGATCGACAGCACGGACCCGACCGAGCCGATCGAGAGGACCGAGCCCACCGAGCCGACGGACAGCACGGAGCCCCTGGGCCGGCGCGCCGAGCGGGCCGCCGGTGCCGTGACCGGTGCCGTGACCGGTGCCGTGACCGGGGGCGAGGATGCGTTGCGTTGCGACATTCGCCGATCGTATGCCGCCGTTCCACGCGCCGTCATGACGGCGGGTCGGGCGCGGCCCTCCCGGTTGCCGGGGTCACCGGTGCAGGTGGGCCAGGGCCCCGGCGGGGACGGGGTAGGGGCGTTCCACCGGCAGGAGCCGGCGAGCGCCCTCCGGATCGCCGTCGCGTACGCACTGCCGGATCCGGTGGGCGAGCGCCGTCACGTCGGTGACGGCGACCGTCCACTCCTCCGCGTACCGGTGGGCGGCGATCCCGGCGAGGCCGAGCTGGAGCGAACGGTACGGCAGCGGTTGCAGGTCCAGATCACGTTCGGGATCCCACTGGACCCGGGCGGGCGCACGCCGCAGCAGGCTCTTCCAGGTGGCGCGGTCCGGGTGCAGCCCGCGTTCGTAGTGCGTCGGGCAGGCGTGCTCCAGCGCCCACTCGAACCCCTCGCGGCCGATCTCGACGGCGAGGACGGTCTCCTGGCCCTCCTTCGTCCCCCACCCCGAGCGGTACATCATCCAGAGGAAGGAGGGCTTGACCCACGTCATGCGGTCCCGTTTCCACTGGGCGGGGAAGCGGCCGTCGCGGGCCGCCGGGAGGCCGATCTCCGGCGGGTACGCCTGGTAGACGGTGACGGTGGACGCCGTGTGGGCGGCGCGGATCCGGTACGGGGGTTCTGCCATGGCACCCACCCTGGCGGCGCCGCCGTGCCGGGTGCCAGCGAATTACCGGGCGCGCGGCCCGCCGCCACCGGGGGCCGGCGGGAGCCCCGGACGCCTCCGCCCGGCGGACCGGGGGCACGCCGGACCGGGCGCGCACGGCGTCCTGGCGGGCGGGCCGGGGCTGCCGTACGGTCGGTCGGTGTGACCCCCGACCAGGCACACGTGAACCGGATCTTCCTCCCCGGGACCTACGCCGACGGCGTGCCGTACGAGCTCTTCCGGGAGCTGCGCGCGCAGGGGTCCGTGTGGTGGGTCGAGGAGCCGGCGGTGGGAGCGTGGCCGTCGGGCCCCGGGTACTGGGCGGTGCTGCGGCACGCGGACGTGAAGCACGTGCTCCGCAGCCCGGACGTGTTCTCCTCGCACCTGGGCGCGACGCAGATCCGGGATCCGGGTACGGCGGCGGACCTCGACTTCGCCCGGACGATGATGCTCAACCAGGACCCGCCCGACCACTCCCGGCTGCGCCGCATCGTCGCGGGAGCGTTCACCCCGCGTACCCTCCGCGAGCTGGCCGCCGACATCGAGCGGCACGCCGCGGACGCCGTCCGGCAGGTGCGGGCCCGGGGCGGGACGGACTTCGTCCGGCTCGCGGCCGACCTGCCGGTGCGGACGCTGGCCCGGGTCATGGGTGTCCCGGAGCAGGACCGGCAGCTGTTGCAGGACTGGGCGAACCGGGTGATCGGCTACCAGGACGCCGACTACGCCGACTCCCGTACGGTCGACCCGGAGACGCTCACCGACCTCGGCCGGGCGGCGCTCGCCCACCGCCCCGTCGGCCGGACCGCCCCGGACGGGCGCCCGGTCGACCCGCGTTCGCGTGCCGCCCTCGCCGACATGTTCGCCTACGCCCACGCCCTCGCCGAACGGCCGCGTCCGGGAAGCCTGTTGGCCCGGATGCGGGAGGGCGGGCTCGGCGTCGCGGAGTTCGAGACCATGTTCTTCCTGTTCGCGGTGGCCGGCAACGAGACGGTGCGCAACGGGCTGCCGGGCGGTGTGCACGCGCTGCTCAGCCACCCCGAGCAGTACCGACTGCTGGTGAGCCGGCCGGAGTTGACCGCCTCGGCGGTCGAGGAGATGCTGCGCTACTGGCCGCCCGTGGTGGACTTCCGGCGCACCGCCACCCGGGACGTCGGGATGGGCGGCCGGCGGATCCGCCGCGGCGACAAGGTGGTGGTCTACCACGCGTCCGCCAACCGCGACGAGGCGGTCTTCCCGGACCCGGACCGCTTCGACGTCACCCGCACCCCGAACGACCACGTCAGCTTCGGTCACGGCCCGCACTTCTGCGTCGGCGCGCAGCTGGCGCGCCTGCAGATGACGGCGCTGCTCCGTCAGGTCCTCACCGAACTGCCCGGCCTGGCGCTGGTCCCCAGTGCGGCGCCGGCCCGTCTGGTGTCGAACTTCCAGAACGGTCTCAAGCAGCTGCCGGTCCGGTGGCACCTGCGCGACTGACGGCGGCGTCCGGACGCCGGCCGACCCTCGGGGTGGCAGGCCGTCGCCGCGCCACCGGCCCGGGCAGCCGCCCGCCGAAGGGGTTGCCGGCCCTGCGTCGCAGCCTCGCGGTGAACCCGGGCTCTGCCATGATCGCCGTGTCGGGTTCGGTGGATCTTCTGAGTGGAGTGGAGTGGAGTGGCTGTGGCAGAGCGGCAGAACGGCACGGTGAAGTGGTTCAACGACGAGAAGGGCTACGGCTTCATCACTCCGGAGTCCGGACCGGACCTGTTCGTTCACTTCCGGGCGATCCAGGCGGAGGGCTTCAAGTCCCTGTTCGAGGGCCAGCAGGTGACGTTCGTGGCGGTCGAGGGCGAGAAGGGGCTCCAGGCGGGCGAGGTCCGGCCGGAATAGCCCGCCGACCGGCCCGCCGTCACCCGCCGACCGGCGGGGTGGCCGGCCGGGTGGGGGTGGCGGTCACCGACGGACCCGTGGGACCGGAGGGGCGGGAGGGGCCGGGCGAGCCGGCGGGGCGCCAACGCTGCTGAATCGTACGGAAGTTCGGTGCTGCTCGACTATTGGTAGGAAACTTTACTTTCTACTACGCTGTCGGCTGGCGGCTTGGCGCGGCGCCCCTGCCGGACGGGGCGTGACGCGCTCAGTGAGAGCTCTGTCCCGGCCGCCGCGGTGGTGCGGTTGCCGCTTGGCCGGTGGCGTCGTGTGTGGTGCGCGCCGGTGTCCAGCTCTCACCGTTTCTCAAGGTCAGGGAGTCCAGGGATGCGTCTGGGTGTCTCGGCAAGGCCTGTTCGTGTCGGAGTGTTCGCCGCCGTGCTCACGTTGCTCGGCGGCCTGTTGCTCGGTTGGTCCGGGCGGGCGGGAGCGGCGGCCGATCCGCTGATCTCGCAGGGGAAGCCCGCGACGGCCTCGTCCACGGAGGGGTCGTCGTACGCGGCGGGGAAGGCGTTCGACGGGAGTGCCACCACGCGGTGGGCGAGCGTGGAGGGGAAGGACCCGCAGTGGCTGCAGGTGGACCTCGGCGGGAACGCCGGCGTCGGCCGCGTGAAGCTGAGTTGGGAGGCCGCGTACGCGAAGGCGTACCGGCTGGAGGTGTCGTCGGACGGGGTGACCTGGACGACGGTGGCCGAGGAGAAGGCCGGCAACGGCGGGACGGACGAGTGGACGGGGCTGGCAGCCAAGGGCCGCTACGTCCGGATCCACGGAACGGCGCGCGGGACGTCCTACGGGTACTCGCTGTTCGAGATGGAGGTCTACGGGGTGCTGGACGGCGGGCCGCCGCCGGGCGGGGCGTTCACCGTGGTCGCGGCGGGTGACATCGCCGCGCAGTGCACCGCCTCGGACAGCGGCTGCGCGCACCCGAAGACGGCCGCGCTCGCCCAGCAGATCAACCCGAAGTTCTACCTGACGATGGGTGACAACCAGTACGACGACGCCCGGCTGTCGGACTTCCGGAACTACTACGACAAGACCTGGGGGGCCTTCAAGGCGAAGACCCGCCCGGTGCCGGGCAACCACGAGACCTACGACCCGGCCGGTTCGCTCGCCGGGTACAAGTCCTACTTCGGCAGCATCGCCTACCCGCAGGGGAAGAGCTGGTACAGCTTCGACGAGGGCAACTGGCACTTCGTCGCGCTGGACTCCAACGCCTTCGACCAGAGTGCCCAGATCGACTGGCTGAAGGCGGACCTGGCGGCCAACGCGAAGAAGTGCGTCGCCGCCTACTTCCACCACCCGCTGTACTCCTCGGGCGGGCACGGCAACGACCCGGTCTCCCGGCCGGTGTGGAAGATCCTCTACGGCGCCAGGGCCGACCTGGTGCTGAACGGGCACGACCACCACTACGAGCGGTTCGCCCCGCAGGACCCGGACGGGAAGGCCACCGCGGACGGGATCGTCGAGATCGTCGGCGGGATGGGCGGTGCCGAACCGTACCCGATCGAGCAGGTCCAGCCGAACAGCCAGAAGCGGATCAGCGGTGACTACGGCGTGCTGAAGCTGGACTTCACCGACTCCGGGTACGGCTGGAGCTACGTCGGAACCGACGGCCAGGTCAAGGACAGCAGCCCGAAGTACAGCTGCCACTGATGATGTACCTGGCCACCACCGGCCGCCGTCCGGACGCGCCGCCCCGCCCCGCGGGGGTGGGGGGGCGCGTCCCCGGCACGGTCATCGCGCTCGGAGCGGTCAGCCTGGTCACGGACGTCTCCTCGGAGATGGTCACCGCCGTGCTGCCGCTCTACCTGGTGCTGGGGCTCGGCCTCTCACCACTCCAGTTCGGTTTCCTCGACGGGTTGTTCAACGGGGCCACGGCGCTGGTCCGGTTGCTCGGCGGCAGGCTCGCGGACCGGGGCGGCGGCCGGCACCGGACCGTCGCCGGGGTCGGCTACCTGCTCTCCGCACTCTCCCGGCTCGGGCTTCTGCTGGCCGGTGGTGCGGCGGGCGGGATCGCCGCCGCGCTGACCGCCGACCGGCTCGGCAAGGGCGTCCGGACGGCCCCGCGGGACGCGCTGATCTCGCTCAGCGCACCGCCGGAGGCCCTCGGCCGGGCGTTCGGCGTGCACCGGGCGATGGACACCACCGGGGCGATGCTCGGACCGCTCGTCGCGTTCGTGGTGCTGTGGGCGACGGCGGACGCGTACGACGCGGTGTTCGTGGTCAGCTTCGCCGTCGGACTGCTCGGCGTGCTGGTGCTGGTGCTGTTCGTCCCGGCCGGGGCGGCGGTGCCTGCGGTGCCTGCGGTCGTCCCGAAGCCCGCCCGGACGAAGCCCGCCCGGGGGAGGGGCGGGGCACTGCGCGATCCGGTGTTCCGGCGGGTGGTCACGGCCGCCGCACTGCTGGGGGCCGCGACCATCGGCGACTCCTTCGTCTACCTGCTGCTCCAGCGGGGCCTGGACCTGCCGCCCGTGCTCTTCCCGCTGCTGCCGCTCGGCGCGGCGGCGTGCTACCTGCTGCTGGCCGTACCGGCGGGCCGGATCGCCGACCGGACCGGGCGGCGCGTCCCGTTCCTCTGCGGGCACGGCGCCCTGCTCGCGGCCTACCTCACCCTGATGCTGGCGCCGGGGTGGCCGGCCGCGGTGCTCACCCTGGTGCTCCTGGGCGTCTTCTACGCGGCCACGGACGGCGTCCTGATGGCGCTCGCCGGGCCGGTGCTGCCGCCGGAGGGACGGGCCGGCGGGCTCGCCGTCCTGCAGACCGGCCAGGCGCTGGCCCGGCTGGTCGGCGCGGCCGGGTTCGGCGCGGCCTGGACGTGGTGGGGTCCGCGTCCGGCCCTGGCGGTGAGCGCACTCGCGCTGGCCGCCGCACTCGCCGCCGCCTGGCGGATCCTGCCGGGAAGGGAGGTCGCGTGAAAGCGCGTTCGACGGTGCTGGTCCTCGCCGTCCTGGTGCTGCTGGGCGGCTCGCTCGGGTACGTCCTGCATGCCAGGCAGCGTGGCGGCGGGCCCCAACTCGTCGCGGCCGAGAGCTCGTTCAGCCTGAACGAACCCGGACTCTACTACCGGGACACCGCCACCGGCCGGGTCGCCCGCAGCCAGGGGGCGCCGGACGGGCCGTCCTGCGCCCGGTTCTACGCCGCGGGGGACCGGGCACTGTGCCTGCGGGCGCTGCCCGGTGTCCCGGCGCGGACCCAGGCGGTGGTGTACGACCGGCGGTTCACCGAGCTCCAGACGGTGACGGTGCCCGGCATCCCGAACCGGGCCCGGGTGTCGGCCTCCGGGCAGCTGCTCTCCTGGACCACCTTCGCCGTGGGGGACTCGTACGCGGCGGGCACCTTCTCCACCCGGACGTCGATCCTGGACCTGCGCACCGGCTACCTGGTCAAGTCGATCGAGTCCGTCCCGCTGACCGTCGGCGGCACCCGTTACCACGCCGCCGACGTCAACTACTGGGGCGTCACCTTCGCCGCCGACGACAACCGCTTCTACGCCACCGTCTCGACCGGCGGCCGGACCCACCTGGTCGAGGGCGACCTCCGGGCGTGGACGGCCCGGACGCTGCGGGAGAACGTCGAGTGCCCGTCGCTGTCGCCGGACGGCACCCGGATCGCCTTCAAGAAGAAGGTCTCGGCCGACCCGGCCGCGCCCTGGCGGCTCCACGTCCTGGAACTCGACGGGATGCGCGAGCACCCGCTGGCCGAGTCGCGCAGCGTGGACGACCAGGCGGCCTGGCTCGACGGGCAGACGCTCGGCTACGCGCTGCCGGGCCGGGACGGGAAGGGCACCGACGTCTGGGCCGTCCCGGCGGACGGCGGCGGGGCGCCGCACCTGCTGGTGCCCGGCGGCTCGTCGCCGGTGGCCGTGCCGGCGGCGCCGGGCTGACCCGCCGGACCGGCGGTACGGCGGAGCGGCGGTACGCGGACGGGCGGTGGCCACCGATCAGGG
>NZ_JBHXKE010000226.1:0-15252 GCF_042722765.1 Kitasatospora sp. NPDC058406 | reverse complement strand
CGCAGCACCGCCAGCACCTCGTGACCCAGCCGCCGCGCGTCCGACAGCCGCTCGACCAGCAGCAGCCCGACCCCCTCGGCCCAGCCGGTGCCGTCGGCCGCCGCCGCGAAGGCCTTGCAGCGGCCGTCGGGCGACATCGCGCGCTGGCGGGAGAACTCGACGAACGTGGTCGGGGTGGTCATCAGCAGCACGCCGCCCGCCACCGCGAGGTCGGACTCGCCGGAGCGCAGCGACTGCGCGGCCAGGTGGAGCGCGACCAGCGAGGAGGAGCAGGCGGTGTCCACCGTGACCGCCGGGCCCTCGAAACCGAAGGTGTAGGAGATCCGGCCGGAGGCGACGCTGCCCGCGTTGCCGATGCCGAGGTATGCCTCCAGCTCCGCCGGGACCCGCTGGGCAGCACTCGCGTAGTCGCGGCCGGAGATCCCGGCGAAGACACCGGTGCGGCTGCCGCGCAGGGAGGTGGGGTCGATGCCGGCGCGCTCGAAGACCTCCCAGGTGGTCTCCAGCAGCAGTCGCTGCTGCGGGTCGATCGCGGGTGCCTCCCGCGGCGGGACGCCGAAGAATTCGGCGTCGAACTCGCCGATGCCGTCGAGGAATCCGCCGTGCCGGGCGTAGGACGTGCCGGGCCGGTCGGGGTCGGGCGAGTAGAGGGCGTCGAGGTCCCAGCCGCGGTCGGTCGGGAACCCGGAGAGCGCGTCGACGCCCTCGGAGACCACCCGCCAGAGGTCCTCGGGCGAGCCGACGCCGCCGGGGTAGCGGCAGGCCATGCCGACGATGACGATCGGGTCGTCGTCGACGACGGCCGCACCGGGGGCGGTGACCGCGCCGGGGGCCGTACCGGACCCGCCCTCGGCACCCCACAGCTCCTCGGCCAGCCAGTCGGAGAGCGCGGCGGGCGTCGGGTGGTCGAAGACGACGGTGGCGGGCAGCCGGCGGCCGGTGAGCGCGCCGAGCCGGTTGCGGAACTCGACGGCGGTGAGCGAGTCGAAACCCTGCTGGCCGAAGGCCTTGGCGGGGTCGACGGCGTCGGCCGAACGGTGCCGCTGGACGACCGCCGCCTCGGCCCGGACGACGCCAAGCAGGCTGCGGCGCCGTTCGGCGGCGGGCAGCGCGCCGAGCCGCGCCAGCACGTCGCTCCCGCCGGCCGCCGCCGGGGCGGCAGCGGCGGCGGCGCGCGGCACCAGTTCGGCGACCAGCGGGTGCGGCCGGTCACGGAACAGCACCGGCCAGTCGACGTCCGCGACGACCAGGTGGCTCTCGCCGTGGTCCAGGGCCTGGCCGAGCAGGGCGACGGCCTGGACGGGCGGCAGCGAGGCGAGGCCGTGCCGGAGCAGTTGCTGCTCGGCGCCGTCGGCGGCGATGCCCGCGCCCGCCCAGTGGCCCCAGGCGATCGAGGTCGCGGGCAGACCGGCGGCGCGCCGCTCGGCGGCCAGCGCGTCGAGGTAGGCGTTGCCGGGCGCGTAGTTGGCCTGACCCGGGATACCGGCGACACCGGCCAGCGAGGAGAAGAGGACGAAGGCGGACAGGTCGTGGCCGGCCGTCAGCTCGTGCAGCAGCCGGGCGGCGCCCGCCTTGGCGCGCAGGGCGGCGGCGAGCTGCTCGGGCGTGAGCGTGGGGATGAGGCCGTCGTGCAGGGCGGCGGCGGTGTGCACGACGGCGGTGAGCGGCAGGTCCGCGGGGACGGCGTCGAGGACGGCCGTCAGGGCGGCCCGGTCGGCGACGTCGGCGGCGGCGTAGGTCACCCGGGTCCCGAGGGCGGTGAGTTCGGCCTCCAGGGCGGACGCCTCGGGGGCGTCGGCCCCGCGTCGGCTGACCAGCAACAGGTGTTCGGCGCCGCGTCCGGCCAGCCAGCGGGCGACGTGTCCGCCGAGGGCGCCGGTGCCGCCGGTGATCAGGGTGGTGCCACGCGGCTTCCACGACCGGTCGGCGGCGTCCTGCGACCCGTCCTGCCCACCGTCCGGGGAGGCCGCCGGAGCGGCGGACAGCGGGGCGGCGGGCAGCGGGGCGGCGGGCAGCGGGGCGGCCTGGACCAGCCGACGGGCGAAGGCCCCGGCCGGCCGGAGCGCCAGCTCGACCTCGCGCTCCGCGGACGCGTCCGTGAGCAGCGCGGCCGCCTGCTGCCAGGTCTGCCGGTCGGGCGCGGCCGGCAGGTCGAGCAGTCCGCCGAAGAGGGCCGGCTGCTCGGCGGCGAGGATCGCGCCGAAGCCCCAGACGAGGGCCTGCTCCGGGTCGGTGACCGGGTCGGTGGGGCCGGTGCCGACGGCGCCGCGGGTGAGGTACCAGACCGGCGCGGTCAGGCCCGTCTCGTCCAGGGCCTGGGCGAGCGCGACCTGGGCGGCGTGCGCCCACGGCAGGTCGTCGTGCTCGGGGTGCCGGCCGGGGTGCAGGCCGAGCAGCGAGACGACGCCGGCGACCGGGGGCGTCCCGGAGCCGGCCGGTCCGGCGGGTGCTCCGCCGAGCGTCAGGGCGAGCTTCGCGGCGAGCGCGGCCCGGTCGACCCCGCCGACCAGCAGCTCGACGGAGCCGCCGGCCGCGGCGAGCGCCTCGCCGAGTCCCTCGGCCCAGGTGTGTCCGACCGCCTCCTCCGGGACGACGACCAGCCAGCGGCCGTCCGACCGGCCCCCGGCCCGGCCCGCCGGGACGGTGACCGGCCGCCAGGTCAGGCGATGGCGCCAGCCGTCGGCCGCGGTGGCGGCGCGGCGGCGGTCCCACCAGGAGGCGAGCGCGGGCAGGACGGGGACCAGTCGGTCGCCGTCCACGCCGATCGCCTCGCCGAGCCGGCCGGCGTCCCGTCCGGCGACCAGCTCCCAGAACAGGCTGTCCCCGGCGGCACCGGAACCGGGAGCACCGGCACCGGCGGCGGACAGGTGCTCGGGCGAGCGGCTGGCGTCCAGCCAGTACCGCTGCCGCTGGAACGGGTAGCCCGGCAGGTCGGCGTGGGCGGGGCGGGCGCCGGCGAAGGCGGTCGCCCAGTCCACGGCGACGCCCCGGACGTACAGCTCGGCGACGGAGGAGAGCCAGCGGTCGCGGTTGCCCCGGCCGCGCCGGAGCGAGCCGGTGACGACGGCGTCGGCGACCCCGGCGGCGTCCAGGGTGTCCTCGATCGCGCCGGTGAGCACGGGGTGCGGGGAGACCTCGACGAAGACGGTGTGCCCGGACTCGGCGAGCCGGCGCGTGGCCTGCTCGAAGCGGACGGTGTGGCGCAGGTTCCGGTACCAGTAGCCGGCGTCCAGCCCCGCGGTGTCCTGCCAGTCGCCGGTCACGGTGGAGAGCAGCGGGACGGTGCCGGCGCGCGGGCGGACGTCGGCCAGCAGGGCGAGCAGCTCCTCGCGCAGGGCCTCCGTCTGCACCGAGTGCGAGGCGTAGTCGATGTTGACGGGACGGACGGTGGCGCCGTCGGCGGTGAACGCCTCGGTGAGCTCGGCGAGGGCGTCGAGGTCACCGGAGACCACGGTGGCCTGCGGGCCGTTGACGACGCCGATGGAGAGCCGGCCGGGCCAGGCGGCGATCCGCTGCTCGACCTCGGCGAGCGGGCGGGAGACCGAGACCATGCCGCCCTTGTGCGAGATCCGCGCGAGCAGCTTGGCGCGCAGGGCGACGATCCGGGCGCCGTCCTCCAGGGTGAGCCCGCCGGCGACGTACGCGGCGGCGACCTCGCCCTGGCTGTGGCCGACGACGGCGTCGGGGCGGACGCCGTAGGCCTGCCAGAGTTCGGCGAGCGAGATCATGACGGCCCAGAGCACGGGCTGGACCACGTCCACCCGGTCGGGGTCGGGGCCGTCGGCCGCGCCCCGGACCACGTCGAGCAGCGACCAGTCGGTGTGCGGGGCGAGGGCGTCGGCGCAGCGGGTCAGGGCGTCGGCGAAGACGGGCTCGGTGGCGAGCAGGCCGGCCGCCATGCCGGTCCACTGGGAGCCCTGGCCGGGGAAGACGAAGACGGTGCGGCCCGGGGTGCCGGCCCGGCCGCGGACCACGCCGGGGCCGTCGAGGCCGCGCAGCGCCGCCAGGGTGTCGGCCGTCGGCGCACCGGCCGTCGGGCCGTCGCCCACCGGGGCGACGACGACGGCGCGCTCCTCCAGGGCGGCGCGGCCGGTGGCCAGGGTGTGGGCGGCGGCCACCGCGTCGGGGCCCGGGAGGCCGTCGGTGCGATCACCGGCGAGCCGGCCGGCGATCCGGGCCGCGTGGGCGGTGAGCGCCTCGGGGGTGCGGGCGGACAGGACGTACGGCAGCACGGCCGGGGCGGACGGGGCCGCGGTGTCCGCCGCCTGCTCCGACGCCTCCGGCGCCTGCTCGACGATGACGTGCGCGTTGGTGCCGGAGACGCCGAACGCCGAGACGGCGGCGCGGCGCGGCCGGTCCAGGGCGGGCCACTCCTGCCGCTCGGTGAGCAGCCTGACGGTGCCGTCCGACCAGTCGACGTGCGGGGACGGCGCGTCGACGTGCAGGGTGCGCGGCAGCACGCCGTGCCGGATCGCCAGCACCGACTTGATCACCCCGGCCACGCCGGCCGCGGCCTGGGTGTGCCCGATGTTGGACTTCACCGACCCCAGCCAGAGCGGCTGTCCGTCGCTGTGCGCCTGCCCGTAGGTGGCGATGAGCGCCTGGGCCTCGATCGGGTCGCCGAGCCGGGTGCCGGTGCCGTGCGCCTCGACCACGTCGACGTCGCCGGCGGTCAGCCCGGCGGAGGCGAGCGCCTCGCGGATGACGCGCTGCTGGGAGGTGCCGCTGGGGGCGGTGAGCTGGCTGGAGCGGCCGTCCTGGTTGACGGCGGAGCCGCGCAGCACCGCGAGGACCCGGTGGCCGTTGCGGCGGGCGTCGGAGAGCTTCTCCAGGACGAGCAGGCCGGCGCCCTCGCCCCAGCCGGTGCCGTCGGCGGCGGCGGCGAACGGCTTGCAGCGGCCGTCGGGGGCGAGGCCGCGCTGGCGGCTGAACTCGATGAACATGCCGGGCGCGGAGAGCACGGTGGCGCCGCCGGCCAGGGCGATCGAGCACTCCCCGGCGCGCAGCGAGCGCGCGGCCAGGTGGAGCGCGACCAGCGAGGAGGAGCAGGCGGTGTCGACGGTGACGGCCGGGCCCTCCAGGCCGAGGCTGTAGGCGATCCGGCCGGAGGCGACGGAGGTGGTGGTGCCGGTGAGGACGTAGCCGTCGGTCTCCTCGGCGGGCAGGTGGTGCATGCTCGGCCCGTACTCCTGGGCGATGACGCCCGCGAAGACACCGGTCCGGCTGCCGCGCAGTGCGGCGGGGTCGATCGCGGCGTCCTCCAGGGCCTCCCAGGCGGTCTCCAGGAGGAGGCGCTGCTGGGGCTCGGCGGCGAGCGCCTCGCGCGGCGAGATGCCGAAGAACTCGGCGTCGAACTCGCCCGCCTCGTAGAGGAATCCACCCTCGCGGGCGTAGCTGCGGCCGGGCTTGGCGGGGTCGGGGTCGTAGAGGTGGTCGAGGTCCCAGCCGCGGTCGGCGGGGAACGGGCCGACGACGTCGCGCTCGTCGGAGACCAGCCGCCACAGGGCGTCCGGGGTGTCGGCGCCGCCCGGGAAGCGGCAGGCCATGCCGACGATGGCGATCGGCTCCTCCGCGCCGCCGCCGGCCGCCTTGGCCTCGGCGTCGCGCAGTCGCTGACGGGTCTGGTGCAGCTCGGCGGCGACCTTGTTGAGGTAGTCGCGGAGCTTCTGCTCGTTGGTGCTCATCTCTGCGTTGGCCTCTCTCAGGAAATGCCGAGCTCGTTGTCGATGAAGTCGAAGATGTCGTCGTCGCTGACGTCGGTGATGCGGGCGGCGAGGCCGTCGTCGGCCTCCGGGCCCGCCGGGGCGGCCGGTCCGTCCGGGTGCGGTGCCGGGGTGGGCACGCCGAGCACGGCGAACAGCGCGGTGAGCCGGGCCGCTGCGCCGGCGCGGGCGTCCGGGTCGTCGCCGAGGGCGGCCAGGGCCTGCTCCAGCCGGTCGAACTCGGCTGTCGGGTCGGCCCGGGGCGGCTGCGGGGCGGGGGCGAGCCGGTCGCGCAGGTGGGCGGCGAGGGCGGCCGGGGTCGGGTGGTCGAACAGGGCGGTGGTGGGCAGCCGCAGACCGGTCGCGGTGTTGATCCGGTTGCGCAGCTCGATCACACCGAGGGAGTCGAACTCGCTGTCCATGAAGCCGAGGTCGCTCTGGATCGCGGTGGCGTCCGGGTGTCCCAGGACGGCGGCGGCGGTGGAGCGGACCAGGGCGAGCAGTTGCCGTTCCTGCTCGGCGGCCGGTTGGCCGGCGAGCCGGGCGGTCAGCGCGGCGGGTCCCTCGGCGCCGCCGGCGGCGGCCGGACGGGGGCGGTGTCGGGCCAGGCCGCGCAGGACGGGCGCGAGCCGGTCGGCGGGCACCGGCCCCGGGTCGAGGCGGGCGGCCGCCAGGGCGGGGTAGGGGGTGGTGAGCGCGGCGTCGAACAGGGTGAGCGCCTGCTCGTTGGTCATCGGGGCGAGGCCGGTGGCGGCGAGGCGTTCGGTCTCGGCGGCGGTGAGCCCGGCCGCCATGCCGCCGGCCTCGGCCCAGTGGCCCCAGGCGAGCGAGACGGCGGGCAGCCCGCGGATCGCCCGGTGCTGGGCGATCGCGTCCAACCGGGCGTTGGCGGCGCCGTAGTTGGCCTGGCCGGGGTTGCCGAGCAGGCCGACGGCGGAGGAGAACAGCACGAAGGCGGCGAGGTCGAGGTGGGCGGTGGCGCGGTGCAGGTGCCACGCGCCGTCGGCCTTGGCCCGCTGGACGGTGCGGAGCCGCTCGGGGGTGAGCGAGCCGAGGACGGCGTCGTCCAGCACGCCCGCGGTGTGCACGACGGCGGTCAGCGGGTGGTCGGCGGGGACGCCGGCGACGAGCGCGGCGACGGCGTCCGGGTCGGCGAGGTCGGTGGTGGCGAAGGTCACCGTGACTCCCGACTCGGCCAGTTCGGCGCGGAGTTCGGCGGCGCCGGGTGCGTCCGGCCCCTGCCGGCTCGCGAGCAGCAGGTGCCGGACCCCGTGCCGGGCGGTGAGGCGGTGGGCGACCAGCCGGCCGAGTGCGCCGGTGCCGCCGGTGACCAGCGCGGTTCCGCCGTCGGCGAGCGCGGTCGGCAGGGTGAGCGCGAGCTTGCCGGTGTGCCGGGCCTGGCTGAGCCTGCGCAGCGCCTGCGGGGCCTGCCGGACGGACTGGGCGTGGACGGGCAGCGGGAGCAGCTCGCCACGCTCGAAGAGTCCGGCCAGGTCGGCCAGGATCACCGCGATCCGGTCCGGGTCGACGTCGAACAGGTCGAAGGCCAGGTAGGCGGCGCCGTCGTGGTCGGCGGCGACGGTCGCCGGGTCGCGCTGGTCGGTCTTGCCCATCTCGACGAACCGGCCGGCGGGGGCGAGCAGGCGCAGCGAGGCGTCGGTGAACTCGCGGGCCAGCGCGTTGAGGACGACGTCGACGCCGCGGCCGCCGGTGGCGGTCCGGAAGGAGTCCTCGAAGTCGAGGGTGCGGCTGGAGGCGACCCGGTCGCCCGCCAGGCCGAGGCCGCGGAGCACGCCCCACTTGCCGGGGCCTGCGGTGGCGAGCACCACCGAGCCTCCGTGGCGGGCGAGTTGGACGGCGGCCTGGCCGACGCCGCCGGTGGCGGCGTGGATCAGGACGGTCTCGCCGGACCGGAGGCCGGCGAGGTCGTAGAGGCCGTGGTAGGCGGTGAGGAAGGCGACGGGGACGGTGGCGGCCTGGGCGTAGCTCCAGCCGTCGGGGATCCGGGTGAGCAGCCGGTGGTCGGTGACGGCGACCGGGCCGAGGGTTCCCTGGACCAGACCCATCACCCGGTCGCCGGGCCGCAGTCCGGTGACGCCGGGGCCGGTCTCCAGGACGGTGCCGGCGCCCTCGGCGCCGATCCGGGCCCCACCCGGGTACATGCCGAGGGTGATCAGCACGTCGCGGAAGTTGAGGCCGGCGGCGCGCAGGGCGATCCTCACCTCCCCGGCGGCGAGCGGGCGTTCGGCCTCGGGGGCGGGCAGCAGGGCCAGCGAGTCCAGGCTGCCGGGGGTCGTGGTGTCGAGCCGCCAGGCCGCGGCGGTGCCGGGGTCGAGCAGGTCGGCGGCCCGGGTGCGGACCAGCCTCGGGACGCTGATCTCCCCGGCGCGCAGGGCGAGTTGCGGCTCGCCCGTGGCGAGGGAGGCCGACAGTGCGGTCGACAGGGCGGCGATCGTCCCGGTCGGGTCGGTCGCGGCGGACCGGTCGGCGCCGGGGGTTCCCGGGGCTCCGGGCGCGCCGCCCCCGAGGGCGGTGTCGACGTCCAGCAGGACGAACCGGTCCGGGTGTTCGGCCTGCGCGCTGCGGACCAGGCCCCAGACGGCGCCGGCGGCCGGGTCGGGCACGTCCTCGCCGGGGTGGGTGGCGACGGCGTGCTCGGTGACGAGGACGAGGGTGCCGGTCCGCTCGCCGTCCAGCCAGGCGTGCAGCAGGGCGAGGGTCTGCTCGGCGGTGCGGACGGGGGCGAGCACGGTCTGCCCGGCGCCGGCCTCGGCGAGGTCGGCGAGCACCGGGTGCTTCCCGGCGGGCGCGAGCGGCCGGGCGTCCTCGCCGAGCACGGCCCAGCCGTCGAGCGGGGCACCGTCGAAGGCGAGCGGCTGCCAGTCCAGGCGGTACAGCGAGTCCGGGCCCGCGGCGGCCGGGGCGCGCAGGGTGAGCGCGCCGACGGTGGCGACCGGCAGGCCGGCCGGGTCGGTCAGCTCCAGCGTGACGGTGTCCTGGCCGGCCGGGGTGATCCGGGCCCGCAGCGCGGCGGCGCCGGCGCGGTGGACGGTGACGTCCCGCCAGGAGAAGGGGAGGACCGTCCGTTCGGCGTCCAGGACGACGGCGTGCAGGGCGGCGTCCAGCAGGGCCGGGTGCAGCGCGTAGGCGTCGGCGTCGGCGGCGGTCGGGGCGATCTCGGCGTACCGCTCCTCGCCGAGTGCGGCGACGGCGGTGAGGCCGCGGAAGACCGGGCCGTACCGGTAGCCGCGCTCGGCGAGCCGCTCGTAGGCGTCGTCGAGGCCGACCGGGGCGGCGGCGGGCGGGGGCCAGGCGGCGGTGTCCGCGCCGGGGGCGGCGGGCGCCCGGTCGGCCACGGTGCCGGTGGCGTGGGTGGTCCACTCGGCGCCGTCGGCGGCCCCGGTGTCCGGCTGGGAGCGGATCCGCAGCGGCCGGCGGCCCTCGGCGTCGGCGGTGCCGAGCAGCGCCTGGAGCCGGACGCCGCCGGTGGCGGGCAGGGGGAGCGGGGCCGCCAGGTCCAGCGACTCGACGTGGGCGGCCCCGGCGCGCAGCGCGGCCTGGACGGCCAGCTCCAGGAAGGCGGTGCCGGGCAGCAGGACGCCGTCGGCGACGGCGTGGTCGGCCAGCCACGGGTGGGTGCGCAGCGAGATCCGCCCGGCGAGCAGCCAGCCCTCGCCGTCCGGGAGTTCGGTGGCGGCGGAGAGCAGCGGGTGGCCGGTGGCGGCCAGGCCGGACGCGTCGGCGGCCCGGCCGGCGGGCTGGTCCAGCCAGTGCCGGCGGCGCTCGAAGGGGTAGGTCGGCAGGTCGGTGCGGGCCGGGCCGGACGGCAGGGCGGTGTCCCAGTCGACCGGCACGCCGTGGACGTGCAGCCGGGCGAGCGCCTCGGCCGCGGTCGCCGGCTCCGGGCGGTCGGCGCGCAGCAGCGCCGCGAGGGCCCTCGGCGCGGCGGGGGCGGGCCCGGCGGGGCCGGCCTCGGTGAGGGCGTCCTCGGTGAGGGCGGTGAGGCTCTCCTCGGCGAGGGCGGTGAGCACCGGGCCGGGTCCGAGTTCCAGGTAGGCGGTGGTGCCGAGCCCGTCCAGGGTGCGGACGCCCTCGTGGAACCGGACCGCCTCGCGGATGTGCCGGACCCAGTAGCCGGGGTCGGTCAGCTCGGCCGCCGAGGCGAGGGCGCCGGTCAGGTTGGACACCACCGGGAGGCGCGGCGGGTGGTAGGTCAACCGCTCGGCCACCGCGCGGAACTCGTCCAGGACGGCGTCCATGTGCGGCGAGTGGAAGGCGCGCCCGACGGTCAGCAGCTTGACCTGCCGCCCGCGCGCCCGCCACTCCTCGGCGAGCCGGCGGACCTCGTCGCCGTCCCCGGAGAGGACGACCGAGCCGGGCCCGTTGACGGCGGCGACCGACACCCGCCCGTCCAGTTCGGGCAGCACCTCGGCCTCGGTGGCCCGGACGGCGGCCATCGCGCCACCCGCCGGCAGCGCCTCCATCAGCCGGCCGCGGGCGGCGACCAGGGCCACGGCGTCCGGCAGCGTGAGCACGCCGGCCAGGTGGGCGGCACTGAGCTCGCCGATCGAGTGCCCGATCAGGTGGTCGGGGCGCAGCCCGTACGCGGTGGTCGCCAGCCGGTGCAGCGCGACGTGCAGGGTGAACAGGGCGGGCTGGGTGTAGGCGGTGGTGTCCAGCAGGTCGGCCTGCGCGGTGCCCGGTGCGGCGAACAGGACGTCCTTCAGCGGGGCGGCCAGGTGCGGGCCGAACAGCTCGGCGACCTCGTCCACCGCCGCCGCGAACACCGGCTCGGCGCCGTACAGTTCGCGCCCGGCGCCGGCGCGCTGACTGCCCTGGCCGGAGTAGAGGAAGGCCAGCCGGGGCGTCCGGGCCGCCGTGGCGCGGAGCAGTCCGGGGGCGTCCGCGCGGTCGTCGGCCAGCGCCCGCAGGGCGTCGGCCCGGTCCGCGGGTCCGGCGCCGAGGACGGCGGCGCGGTGCGGGAAGTGCGTGCGGGTGGTGGCCAGGGAGCGGGCGAGGCCGGGGGCGCCATGTCCGGCGAGGTCCAGCAGGCGGGCGGCCTGGGCCCGGAGGGCCGGCTCGGTGCGGGCGGAGAGCAGGAGCGGCGCGTGCGCGTCCGGTGCCCCGGCCGCGGTCGTCTCCGCAGCGGGCCCGTCGGCGGGCTCCGTGGCCGGCGCGGTGGCCGGCGCGGCGGGCTGCGCACCGGCCCCGGCGGGCGGGGCCTCCAGGATCAGGTGGGCGTTGGTGCCGCTGATCCCGAACGAGGAGACGGCGGCCCGGCGCGGCCGGCCCGTCTCGGGCCAGGGCGTGGCCCGGTCCAGCAGGCTGACGTCGCCGGCCGTCCAGTCGACGTGCGGCGACGGCGCGTCCAGGTGCAGGGTGCCCGGCAGTTCGCCGTGCTGCAGCGCCTGCACCAGCTTGATCACCCCGGTGACCCCGGCGGCGGCCTGGGTGTGGCCGATGTTGGACTTCGCCGAGCCGAGCAGCAGGGGGCGGGCCCGGTCCTGCCCGTAGGCGGCGAGCAGCGCGCGGGCCTCGATCGGGTCGCCCAGCGCGGTGCCGGTGCCGTGTGCCTCGACCGCGTCGACCTGGTCGGCCGTCAGCCCCGCGTTGGCGAGGGCCTGGCGGATCACCCGCTCCTGGGCCGGGCCGTTGGGGGCGGTCAGTCCGTTGGAGGCGCCGTCCTGGTTGACCGCGCTGCCCCGGACGAGGGCCAGCACCCGGTGTCCGCGGCGGCGGGCGTCGGAGAGCCGCTCCAGCAGGACCAGCCCGGCGCCCTCCGCCCAGGCCGTGCCGTCGGCGGCGGCGGCGAACGGCTTGCAGCGGCCGTCGGGGGCGAGGCCGCGCTGGCGGCTGAACTCGGTGAACATGCCCGGCGAGGACATCACCGTCGCCCCGCCCGCGATCGCCAGGTCGCACTCCCCCGTGCGCAGCGCCTGCGCGGCCAGGTGGATCGCCACCAGCGACGAGGAGCAGGCCGTGTCGACGGTGATCGCCGGGCCCTCCAGGCCCAGCGTGTAGGCCAGCCGGCCCGAGGCGACGCTGGTGAGCGTGCCGGTCAGGGCGTGCCCCTCGTACCCGGGGAGCGTCTCGTGCAGGCGCGGGCCGTAGTCCTGCGGCATGACGCCGACGAAGACGCCGGTCCGGCTGCCGCGCAGAGTGGCCGGGACGATCCCGGCGCGCTCGGTCAGCTCCCACGCCGACTCCAGCAGCAGGCGCTGCTGCGGGTCCGTGGCGGCTGCCTCGCGCGGGGCCAGGCCGAAGAAGGCGCCGTCGAACTCGTCGGCGTCGTACAGGAATCCGCCCTGCCGGGTGTAGGAGCTGCCGGGGCGCTCGCCGTCCGGGTCGTAGAGGGCGTCGAGGTCCCAGCCGCGGTTCTCCGGGAACGGGCCGATGGCGTCCCTGCCGGTGCGGAGCAGCTCCCACAGCTGCTCGGGGGTGTCGGCGCCGCCGGGCCAGCGCCCACTGAGGGCGACGATCGCGACCGGGTCCTCGTCGAGGCCGTCGGAGGTCCGCGCCGAGGCGGCGCCCGCCGCCTCGGGGACGGCCGTGCGCGTGCCCCTCCGCCCGGACAGGAACGCGGCGACGGCGCGGGGGGTGGGCCGGTCGTAGACCAGGCTGGTCGGCAGGGTGAGGCCGGTCGCGCCGGCGAGCCGGTCGCGGAACTCGACGGACGCGACGGAGTCGAAGCCGAGGTCCTTGAAGGTGCGGTCCGGGTCGACCGCGTCCGGTCCGCCCGGCTCGCCCAGCACGATCGCGGCACCCGCGCGGACGGCCGCCAGCGCGGCCTCCTCGCCGAGGACGTCGGTGTCCGGGGCTTCGGCGCCCGGGGCGTCGACCGCCAGGACGTCGGTGGCCGGGGCGTCGGTGGCCGGGGCGTCCCCGGTCGGGTGACCCCCGTGCGGGGCGGCCCCGTTCGGGTCGACGGCGGTCGGTCCCGCGGTGGCGCCCAGCCAGAGCCGGCGGCGCTGGAACGCGTACGTGGGGAGCCCGGTGAGCCGCTCGCCCGGCCCGTAGAGGGCGGACCAGTCCACCGCCCCGCCCCGGGCGAACAGCTCGCCCACCGCGGCGTGGAACTGGTCGAGTCCGCCGTGGTCCCGGCGGAGCGTGCCGGTGACAGCCGCCACGCCGTCGGCCAGCTGGCCGAGCCCGACCGTCAGCACCGGGTGCGGGCTGCTCTCCACGAACGCCCGGTGCCCGTCGGCCAGCGCCGCGCGGACCGCGCGCTCCAGCCGGACGGTGCCGCGCAGGTTGCGGAACCAGTAGGCGGCGTCGAGTCCGGCGGTGTCGAACCGCTCGCCGGTGAGCGTCGAGTAGAAGGCGACGGACGCGGTCCGCGGGCGGATCCCCGCGAGCAGGACGGGCAGGCTCTCCCTCAGCGGCTCCATCTGCGCCGAGTGCGAGGCGTAGTCGACGGGCACCAGCTTCGCCCGGACACCCTCCGCCCGGTACTGCTCCACCAGGTCGGCGACGGCCGCCCGGTCGCCCGAGACCACGGTCGCGGACGGGCCGTTGACCGCGGCGATCCCGAGCTCGTCGGCCCGCCCGGCGATCCGCCCGGCGACCTCCTCGGCGGACAGCGGGACGGCCGCCATGCCGCCCCGGCCGGTCAGGCCCAGACCGGCGATGGCCTGCGACCGCAGCGCGACCACCGCCGCCGCGTCCTCCAGCGAGAGCGCACCGGCCACGTGGGCGGCGGCGATCTCGCCCTGGGAGTGCCCGATCACGGCGTCCGGCCGGACACCCGCCGCCTCCCAGAGCGCGGCCAGCGATACCATCACGGCGAACAGGGCGGGCTGCACCACGTCCACCCGCTCCAGGTCCGGCGTGCCCGGCCCGCCGCGCAGCACCGCCCCGAGCGACCAGTCGACGTGCGGGGCGAGGGCCTCCTCGCAGGCGGCGATCTTCGCCGCGAACACCGGTGCGGTGGCGAGCAGTTCGCGGGCCATGGCGTCCCACTGCGCGCCCTGGCCGGGGAAGACCAGCACCGTGCCGCTGCCGGTCGCGCCCGCGGTACCCGCCCGGTCGCCGGCCCCGTGCCCGGCGGCGTCCGGCGCCGGGCCGTCGGCGAACGCCGCGCGCGCCGCACCGTCGGTGGTGGCACGGCCCTGGGCCAGGCCCGCCGCCTGCCCGCCCTCGGCGAGCGCGTCGAGGGCGGTGAGCAGGCCCTCCCGGTCGGTGCCGGTCACGGCGGCGCGGTACTCGAAGGCGGTCCGGGTGGTGGCCAGCGACCGGCCGACCGCCACCGGGTCGGCGCCCGCCCGGTCGGCGAACGCACGGAGCCGGGCGGCCTGCCGGCGCAGCGCGGCCGGGGTCCGGGCGGAGAGCGGCCAGAGCAGCGGCCCGCCGGGCACGGTCGCGACCGCGGTGTCCTCGGCCGGCGCCTCGCCGACGCCTCCGGGCTCCCCCTCCTCCTCCCCCGGCGGGGCGGTCTCCGGGGCGTCGGCCACCAGCACGTGCGCGTTGGTGCCGCCCACGCCGAAGGAGCTGACGCCGGCGATCAGCCGGCCCGCGGCGTTCGGCCACGGTCCGGAGTCGGTCCGCACCGCGAGGCCGAGCCGCTCGAAGGGGATGTCCGGGTTGGGGGTGACGAAGTTGAGGCTGGCGGGAATCCTCCGGTGCCGCACGGCCAGGACCGTCTTCAGCAGGCCGACGATGCCCGAAGCGCCCTCCAGGTGACCGACGTTGGTCTTCGCCGAGCCGACCAGCAGCGGCTGCTCCGCCGGGCGCCCGGCGCCCAGTGCCGCGCCCAGGCCCGCCGCCTCGACCGGGTCGCCCACGCGGGTGCCCGTCCCGTGCAGCTCGACGTACTGGACCAGCCCGGGGGCGACGCCGGCCCGCCGGGCGGCCTCGCGGACCACCGCCGCCTGGGCGTCCGCGCTGGGGACGGTCAGGCCGTCGGTCGCGCCGTCGCTGTTGACCGCGCTGCCGAGCAGCACCGCGTGGACGCGGTCGCCGTCCGCCACCGCGCGGGTGAGCGGCTTCAGCACCAGCAGCACGCCGCCCTCGCCGCGCGCGTAGCCGTTGGCCCGGGCGTCGAAGGTGTAGCAGCGGTCGTCGGGCGAGAGCGCGCCGAACCGGTCGACGGTGAGCGTCGACTCGGCCGCCAGGTTGAGGTTGACGCCCGCCACCAGGGCGACGTCCGACTCGCCGCCGCGCAGGCTCTCCAGCGCGAGGTGGACGGCGACCAGGGAGGAGGACTGCGCGGAGTCGACGGTGAGGCTCGGACCGCGCAGGTCGAGGGCGTAGGAGACGCGGTTGGCGATGATGCCCCGGTTGAGACCGGTGAGGCTGTGCCGGGTGATCGCGCCGGCGCCGGTGGTGAGCGTGGTGTAGTCGGCGGCGATGGCGCCGACGAAGACGCCGGTACGGCCGCCGGCCAGCGCGGCGGGCAGGACGCCGGCGTTCTCCAGGGCCTCCCAGGCGAGTTCGAGCACCAGCCGCTGCTGCGGGTCGGCGGCGGCGGCCTCGGCCGGGGAGAGGCCGAAGAACTCGGGGTCGAACCGGTCGACGTGGTCGAGCCACCCGCCCGCCCGGGGCGGCTCCGCGC
>NZ_JBHXKE010000225.1:0-15403 GCF_042722765.1 Kitasatospora sp. NPDC058406 | reverse complement strand
GGTGCGCCGACACACGGGGGCGCGGGGGTGGGGGCGCGCGGGGGTGGTGCACCCGCTGGGTGGCGGGACCACCACCTACTCCGCGCGGGGAGCGCCGCCGAGGACGCGTCGGGCGGTGGTCAGGGCGGAGTCCCGTCCCAGGCTCAGCTCCTCGTCGGTGAAGACCGGGGTCGCGATGTCCGGCGGGATGCCCGGGCCGTCGAAGGTGGTGCCGGCACGGGTGAGGAACTTCTCGTTCGGCAGGACGGCCGTGAACGCGTCCGAGACGGGCTTGAACATGATGTCGGAGAAGACGCCCTGGGTGTTCTCGCCGATCCGGACCGCCGCCGGGCGCCGTTCCATCAGCGCCTGGGTGAACGTCTCGCCCGCGCTCACCGTCGAACCGGCGGTGAGCAGGGCCACCGGGCCGGTGAACCGCGTCGCGGCGGCCGGCCGGACCGGGACGTGCTGCGGGGCGGTGAAGCGGGTCGGGTCGGCCGGGTCGTTCCGGGCGACCTTGCGGTAGGCGAGGTACGGCCGGTCGGTCAGCCGGGCGGCGATCCGCAGCCCGAGCTCGTCCGAGCCGCCACCGTTCAGCCGGAGGTCGATCACCAGACCGTGCAGCTGCCCGGGGCGGGCCAGGAGCGTGTCCAGGGCCCGGTCCAGCTCGGCGGCGTGGGCCGGGTACCCGCCGTCGTCGACGTACCCGTCGAAGGCGCTCACCCGCAGGTAGCCGATCCCGCCGGGCAGCTCGCCGACGCCCAGCGCTCCCCGGCCGAACGTCCGCTCCGGGGCGATCAGTTGGGCGGCGACGGCCTTCGCCGCCAGTTCCTGCACCTCGTCGGTGGGCTCCCGGGTGCCCGGCCGCTGACCGGCGAAGACAGCACCGAGCCCCCCGTCGGCCCGCTTGCGGGCCAGCGCGGTGTGGGCGTCCCCGAGCGGCCGGAGCATGTCGACGAAGATCTGCTGGAGATCGTCGTCGGTGGTCTGCGCGGTGATCCGTGCCCGCTGGGTGGCTCCGACGGCGTGCCAGTCGATGCCCTTGGCGGCGAAGAACGGGTAGTTCTCCTCGAAGGTCGCCCAGAACCGGTCGAAGGCCGAGAAAGGGTCCTGCGGCGCTGGCCGGCGGCAGAGCGCCGGCAGGCCGCCCGGCAGCCGGGCCAGGTCCTTGGTCGCGCTGGCCCCGTCGTCCTTGTACACGGCCCGGTTGCGGCCGTCGGGGGTGACCGTCAGCTCGCCGTAGGCCTTGCCGGGCGAGCCGAACCTGACGGCCCCGCCGGGCCCCGGGGGGCCGACCTGCTCGGCCCTCACCCGGCCGGGGGTGCAACTGATCCGGGTCACGTCGTAGGTGGTGAGCGCGGTTCCGGTGAACTCGACGATCGTCCCGTAGCCGTCCACCTGCCAGGCGCCCGCCAGCCGGCCGACGCCCGGCCGCCTCGCGTCGTCCGCCGCGGCGGGTGCGGCCCGGGCCGCACCGACCGCCCCCGCGGTCACCGCGAGCGCCACTGCCGCGACTCCCGCCGTCCTGGCCGCGGCGCGGGGCCGGGTGCGCCGCTCGGTCGTCCTGGCCGGGGTGTTCCTGTGCCTCATCGTCCGTCTCCGGTTGCTCGGGTGGTGCCTCTGTCGTGCCGGGTCCTGCGTGCCGCGGCCTCCGCCGCCGAGGGCCCGCAGGCGTTCGTGCTGCGTGCAGCGGGCTGCGGTGTGTGCCGGGGCGGGTGGGCTGCGGCGGTGGGTGCGGTGCTACCCGGCCGGACCGGCGAGGATCCGCCGGGCCTCGGTGAGCGCCGAGTCGCGGCGGCCGTCCGGTTCCTCCGCCCGCGCCCGCTCCCGAGGCCGGCGCCGTCGCCGCGACCCCCGCCGCCCGTGCGGCGTCGCCGAACCCGCCACCCCTGAAACCCGGACCGGACCCCGCCCCCAGGTCCGGGCCTCCCCCGCGGAACCCCTCCGCCGCCCACGACCGACGGTACGGATCCGGCGCACGTCCGCACGTCCACCCGCAGGGCGGTCCCCACCGGGACCCCAGAGGTACACCGCCTCAGCCCCGCCTCCGCCCGGAGGCGTACGGCCGTGAATCCCGCGGACGAGCCCCGCCCGTCGGTCGGCGGGGCTGCCGGCCACCGCGGCCCCGGTGCCGTCCGCGCGGTGCCGGTCCGGTACCCAACTCCCGTACGCTCCAGTACTATCGGCGCCATGCCAGCGCTCAACATCGAGTACACGGAGCACGAGCTCGCCGCCATCCGCGAGGCGGCGGCCGCCGACGGGAAGAGCGTCAAGGCGTACGTGCACGACCTCAGCGTGCGGGAGCAGCAGCGGCGGGTGTTCGTCGACCACGCGGTGGCGTTCTGGAACGCGCACCGGGAGGAGTTCGACGAGGCGTTCCCGGAGGACGCGCCGGCGGCGTGAGCGTGCGTAGGGGCGCGGGCCGGGCGGGCGGGGCGGGAAGGGTGCCGCGATGATGCTGCTGCGCGTCGATCTGCGCTGGCTGCTCGACATCCAGGAGCAGGCCTCGCCCGAGGACCTGAGCGTGCGCGACTACTCGGCGCTGCAGGCGGCCGTCGCGCGGCACCGGGTGAACACCGCGCAGCTCGGCCACGACGCCGATCCGGCCTGGTGCGCGGCCACGTTGATGCACACCATCGTGCTGCTGAGGCCGCTGCCGGTGCGCAACAACCTCTACGCCTGCATGACCACGGCCGCGTACATGCACGCGGCCGGGGAGGGCATCGACCCGCCGTACGGCGCGCTGGTGGAGCTGGCGCGGGACATCGGCGAGGGGCGGGCGGACGTGTTCGCGGCGGCCGACCGGGTCCGCTCCTGGAGGATCTGAGCGGGGTCCGGGCCGGCCGCCGCGAGGACAGGACGGGTGTGGGCGGGGCGGGGGAGCGGCGCGGTCAGGCCCCGGAGGGGAGGGCGGTCCGGCGGAGCTTGCCGGCGACCAGGGTGCCCAGCCGGTCCAGCCCCACCACGACGGCCCCCAGGACGACGAACTCGACTGTCAGCAGCGCGATCTGACCCCAGACGTAGCCGTACCCCTCGGTCGTCGGGTCGAAGAAGAAGTAGGGGTACGGCATCGGGTAGTTGGAGAACAGCGCGTTGCGGGCCAGCACGATCCCCGCGTAGCCGAGCGGGAACGCCAGCCAGAGCGGGATGTCCCGCCAGGAGGAGGCGTTGCGCGGCCGGAGCACCAGCCAGTCGGCGATGACCAGCACCGGCGTGACGTAGTGCAGGAAGAACGACGACCAGTGCTGGAGCTTGTCCGGCCCGTCGAAGAGCCCGGGCAGCGGGTTGGCGCCGTGCTCCAGCAGGACGTGCGAGACCAGGCCGGTGATCAGGATGTACAGCGTGGCGGCGCCGCGCAGCCGGGGTGCGGGGGCGTCGACGGTGCCGCGCTTGACCATCCAGTAGACGGCGCCGATGAAGTAGCCGAGCACGATCACGTTGCTCTGGATGGTGAAGTACACCAGCGGCGCGGTCTGGAGGGTCAGGCCGAGGCCTGCCGAGAGCACGATGCCGAGGCGCCACCAGAGCGCCGGGCTGGTCCGGACTGACATACGGTCACCAGTTCGTTTCAGGCGATACGGGAGGTATCGGACGGTCGGGAGGCGAAGGCCGCACTCTACCCGCCGGTAGGCCCGGGGTGGAAGAAACGTCCCGCTCGCCGGCCCGCCCGCCCCGGTGGCTCAGCCCGGCAGGACGAAGCCCGACTCGTACGCCGCGATCACCGCCTGGGTGCGGTCCCGGGCGCCCAGCTTGGCGAGCACGCTGCCGACGTGCGTCTTGACCGTCTCCTGGCTGACGACGAGCTTCGCGGCGATCTCGCCGTTGTTGAGCCCGGCCGCCATCAGCCGCAGCACCTGGCCCTCCCGCTCGGTGAGCCGCCCGATCGGTCCGCGGTCCCGCTCCGTGGGCTTGTCGGCCGAGCCGTACCGGAGGGCCAGCTCGCGCACGGCCGCCGGGAAGAGCAGCGAGTCGCCGCGCGCGATCAGCCGCACCGCCTGCACCATCTCCTCCGCGCGGGCCCGCTTCAGCAGGAACCCGGCGGCGCCCGCCCGCAGCGCGTCGTAGACGTGGTCGTCGTGTTCGAAGGTGGTGACGACCAGGATCCTGGGCGGGTCGGCCATGCCGCCGACCAACTGCTCGGTGGCCCGGATGCCGTCGATGCCGGGCATCCGGACGTCCATCAGCACCACGTCCGGGCGCAGTCGGCGCACCAGCGGCACGACCTCGGCGCCGTCGGCGGCCTCGCCGACCACGGTGAGGTCCGGCTCGGCGTCGATCACCACCCGCAGGCCCGTCCGGACCAGCCGCTCGTCGTCGGCGATCACCACCCGGACGGTGCCGCCCGCCGGATCGCCGGTGCCCCCGGTGCCCTCGGTGACTGCGGTGTTCACGGCGCCTCCGGTGCTCGCAACGTTCATCGCTCTCCTCCTGCCGGCAGCCAGACGGCCAGCCGCCACGTCGTCCCGTCGTCCGCCGGCCCGGCCTCGCAGCCGCCGCGCAGCGCCGCCGCCCGCTCGCCGATCCCGCGCAGCCCGCGCCCGCCGCCGGGGCGGCTGGGCCGGGCCGGGCCGACCGGGTTGGTCAGTTCGATCTCCAGCCGCCCGCCGACCGGTCCGACCCGCAGCCGTGCGGGCGCGGGGCCGGCGTGCCGGAGCACGTTGGTGAGGCCCTCCTGGACGATCCGGTACGCCTCGCGGGAGAACGCGGCCGGCAGCCGGTCCAGGCCGGGGGACAGCTCGGCGTCGACCGTCAGCCCGGTGCGGGCCAGCTGGCGCAGCAGGTCGTCCAGCCCGGCGAGCGTGGGCCCGGCGGGCCCGGCCTCCGCACTGTCCTCCTCCCGCAGCAGGCCCAGGACGGCGTCCAGTTCGGCGACCGCGCCGCGCGCGGTCTCCTCGATGGCCGCCAGCGCCTCGGCGGCGAAGTCCGGGTCGGTCCGCAGGACCCGGGCGGCGGCCGAGGCCTGGATGCCCACAGCGCTGAGCGCGTGCCCGACCGAGTCGTGCAGCTCGCGGGCCAGCCGGTTGCGCTGGGCGAGGACGGTGGCGCGCCGTTCGGCGGCGGCCACGCGTTCGTCCGGGGTCGGGCCGAGCAGGACGGGCGCCCAGCGGGCGAGCAGCGCGCCGAGGCCCGCGCTGGTGGAGACGATCAGGGCGAGCAGTGCGAGGCCCGTCAGCGGGCCGGGCAGCCAGCCGGGGAAGCCGCGGTCCTCCCAGAACCGGACCAGCTCCTCCAGCCCGGTGGGGGAGAACAGCAGCACCATCGCGAACGGTGTCCCGGCCAGCGTCATGCCGCTGACGACGCCGCCGAACAGCACGTGCAGGACGTACCAGGCGGCGGTCCGCCGCCGGGCCGCCCAGGACCGGGCCGGGCCGGTGACCACCTCGTCCGGGCGGGCCGGCGTGCAGAGCGCCCGCGCGGCGGCGCCCTCCAGGGCCCGGGCGATCGGCACCAGCGCGGTGACGGCGGCCATCGGGAGCGACAGGCCCAGGGCGGCGAAGTGGAGCAGGAGCTGGCGCAGCGGGCCGTTGCGCTGGTCGAGGCTGCCCAGGACGACGGCCGAGAGCATCCAGTACGGCATCAGCAGCGCGCCGCCCAGGACCAGGTGTACCCAGCGCAGCCGGGCCCGCCGCCCGAACAGCGCACCCGCCGCCCGCCGTACCGCCGCGCCCCTGCCGGCGCCCGTCCCCGGTCGCTTCCCCGCGCCCGCGTCCGCGTCCGTCCCCGTGCTCGCCCCCGTGCTCGCCCCCGTGATCACTGCGCAGACTCTACGTCAGCAGTACGGGAGCGGCCGAGGTCCGGCGCCTTCCGGGCGGTCCCCCGGAGCGCCGCCGCGCGTTCGACCAGGGCGATCGCGCCGACCGTCAGCACCAGCAGGCCGGTCACCACCTGCGCCGACTCCACCAGCGGGAGCAGCCCGGGCACGGCCCGGCCGAGCCCGGCCACCTCGGTGGTCGTTCCGAACGCCACCAGCTGCCACGACCCCCAGCCGAAGATCGACCCGGCCGCCGTCCAGGCCACCGCCAGTGGCACCCGCAGCCGCCACCCGGGCCGGATCCGGAACACCAGGAGGAGCAGCGCGACCGCCGCCGCTACGGCCGCCGCGGCGGTCACCCCGTCCATCACCGCGACGCCCCGGCTGTGCTGCTCCCGCCACTCGAGCGGCAGCCCGGCGTGCCCGCCGAAGGCCCAGTAGAGGCGGGTCGAGGCCACCCCGGCGGCGAGCGGCGCGGCCACGCAGGCGAACGTCCGCTGGACGGTGAGGGTGGGGGAGCGGGGCAGGTCGCCGATCCGGTCGTGCAGCAGCCCGGCCCAGCGCTGCCGCGCGTACAGCAGGAACCCGGTGATCAGGGCCAGGCCCTGGACGGCGAACCCGCCGTACACCACGGGGAAGATCCAGCCGCTCGGCCCGTCGTCGGCACCGGCCGCGGGCTCCTCGGGGCCGAGCACCACGGTGGTGAGCAGGAAGAGCGGCAGCGCCACCAGGATCGTGCCGAGCAGCCCGGTGGCCACCCACATCGGGAAGGCCAGCAGCCCGGCCGGGGCCCGCCGGCCCCACGGCCGGACGAAGGACAGCGCGAGCACCACGGCGATCGCGTCCATGCCGAAGGTGAGCAGGTTGACCAGCCACAGGTCGTCCATGGCGTCGGCGTCACCGGCCCCGACCGGGTGGCCGGTGAGCCAGAGCAGTTTGAGGGCGAGGTACGGCAGGGTCGCGGCGACGGCCACCACGGCCGCCGCGGCGCGTACCCGGCCGACGGGCGGCGCGGCGGGGGCCGGGGCCGGACGGAGCGCGGTCGTCGAGGTCATGCGGCCACGCTCCCGCGCGGGGGACCGCCGGCGCGTCCTCCGTGAACGGGATCCGCCTCCCCCGCCAGGGGGATCCGGCGGGGAGGGCACGGTTCCGGGGGAGGAGCGGGAGGTGCGGGGCGGCCCCGGGCCGGCTCCGGTCCGACCGGCGTGCGGCACCGGGCGGGGCGGGTCCGAAGGTCTTGTTACCGACGGGTCGCTTCCCTATCATCGCGGGTGTGACAGCTTTACTGTCAGACCTCGGAGGGGCAGGGGCGCCCGTGCGTGACGGTGGTGTGCGTGGGAACGGCGGCCCGCTGGCCGGGGTCCGCGTGGTCGAACTCGCGGGGATCGGCCCCGGCCCCTTCGCCGCCATGCTGCTGGGCGATCTCGGCGCCGACGTGGTCCGGGTGGACCGCCCGGAGCCCTCGCCGCTCGGCATCGAGCCGGCGTACGACGTCGCCAACCGCAACAAGCGCTCGGTGGTGGTCGACCTCAAGTCCGCCGACGGGCCCGCGCGGGTGCTCGACCTGGCCGCCCGGGCCGACCTGCTGATCGAGGGCTACCGCCCCGGCGTCGCCGAACGCCTCGGCGTCGGGCCCGAGGACTGCCACGCCCGCAACCCGGCGCTGGTGTACGGCCGGATGACCGGCTGGGGGCAGCAGGGGCCGCTGGCCGCCCGGGCCGGCCACGACATCGGGTACACCGCGGTGGCCGGGGTGCTCGGCCTGGTCGGCCGGGCGGGCGGCGGCGCGGACGAGCCGCCCGCCGTCCCCGCCAACCTCCTCGGCGACTACGCCGGCGGCTCGCTCTACCTGGTCGTCGGCCTGCTCGCCGCGCTCCACCACGCCCGCGCGACCGGCGCCGGCCAGGTCGTCGACGCCGCGATCGTCGACGGAGCCGCCCACCTCACCGCCGTCCTCCAGGGCCTGCTCGCCGCCGGCCGGTGGCAGGACCGGCGGGGCACCAACCTGCTCGACGGCGGCGCCCCGTTCTACGCCGTCTACCAGGCCGCCGACGGCGGCCACCTCGCGGTCGGTGCGCTGGAACCGCAGTTCTACGCCGAGTTCGCGCGACTGCTGGAGCTCGGCCCGGACGCGCCCGGCCAGTGGGAGACCGACCGCTGGCCCGAGCTGCGGGCCCGCATCGCCACCCGGTTCGCGAGCCGCACCCGGGCCGCGTGGGAGGCCGTCTTCACCGGCTCCGACGCCTGCGTGGAACCGGTCCTGACGATGCGTCAGGCCGCCTCGCACGCACACCTGGTGAGCCGCTCCACCTACGTCGAGGTGGACGGCGTCACCCAGCCCGCGCCCGCCCCGCGGTTCTCCGCCACCCCGGGGGCGCTGCGCCGCCCGCCCGCCCGCCCGGGCGCCGACACCGCCGAGGTCGCCCGCGACTGGGGCGTGCCCTCCCTGGCGGCCGGACCCCCGGGCGCCGGCTGACGGCTCGCCCCTTCCCCGGCCCCCGCCCGGCCGCCACCCCCTCGACCCTTCCCCCCAAGGAGCCCACCGTGCAACGTGATCTCTTCACCGAGGAGCACGAGGACTTCCGGGCGACCGTCCGGTCCTTCCTCGCCAAGGAGGTGCAGCCGCACTACGACCGCTGGGAGAAGGCCGGCATCGTCGACCGCGCGGCCTGGCTGGCCGCCGGCCGCCAGGGTCTGCTCGGGCTCGCCGTCCCCGCGGAGTACGGCGGCGGGGGCACCGCCGACTTCCGCTACGCCGCCGTGCTCGCCGAGGAGTTCGCCCGGGCCGGCGCCTCCGGGCTGGCGCTCGGCCTGCACAACGACATCATCGGCCCGTACCTCACCTCGCTCGCCACCGAGGAGCAGAAGCGCCGCTGGCTGCCCGGCTTCTGCAGCGGCGAGCTGATCACCGCCGTCGCGATGACCGAGCCCGGGACCGGGTCGGACCTCCAGGGCATCCGCACCCGGGCGGTCGACGAGGGCGACCACTACCTGCTCAACGGCGCCAAGACCTTCATCTCCAGCGGCATCCTCGCCGACCTGGTGGTCGTGGTCGCCCGCACCACCCCCGAGGGCGGCTCGCACGGCCTCAGCCTGCTGGTGGTCGAGCGCGGGATGCCGGGCTTCGAGCGCGGTCGCAACCTCGACAAGATCGGCCAGAAGGCCCAGGACACCGCCGAGTTGTTCTTCCAGGACGTCCGCGTCCCCAAGGGGAACCTGCTCGGCGAGCTGAACGGGGGCTTCGTCCACCTGATGCAGAACCTCGCCCAGGAGCGGCTCACCATCGCGGCCGCTGCGATCGCCGGCGCCGAGTACCTGGTCGAGATCACCACGGAGTACGTCAAGCGGCGCGAGGCCTTCGGCCGGCCGCTGGCCAAGCTCCAGCACGTCCGCTTCGAGATCGCCGAACTGGCCACCGAGTGCGCGGTCACCCGGGCCTTCGTCGACCGCTGCATCACCGAGCACAACCGCTACGCGCTCACCCCGGCCGACGCCTCGATGGCCAAGTGGTGGGCGACCGAACTGCAGAAGCGGACCGCCGACCGATGCCTCCAACTCCACGGCGGGTACGGGTACATGACCGAGCACCCGGTCGCCCGGGCGTTCACCGACGGCCGTGTCCAGACCATCTACGGCGGGACCACCGAGATCATGAAGGAGATCGTCGGCCGCTCCCTCCTCGGCTGACCGCGCCCGCCCGCCCCGCCGCCGGCCCGCCGCCGGCCGTCCGCTCGTCCGTCCGCCCCTCGCTCCGACCGGCTTCCGACCGCCCGGACACCCGTGCAACCCTCCGCGTCTGAAAGGCTCCTCACCGTGACCACCGAAGCGTACGTCTACGACGCGATCCGCACCCCGCGCGGCCGGGGCAAGGCCGGCGGCTCGCTGCACGGCACCAAGCCGATCGACCTCGTCGTCGGCCTGATCCACGAACTGCGCCGCCGCTTCCCCGACCTGGACCCGGCGGCGGTCGACGACATCGTGCTCGGCGTGGTCAGCCCGATCGGCGACCAGGGCTCCGACATCGCCCGCATCGCCGCCATCGCGGCCGGCCTGCCCGACACCGTGGCCGGCGTCCAGGAGAACCGCTTCTGTGCCTCCGGTCTCGAAGCCGTCAACCTGGCCGCCGCCAAGGTCCGTTCGGGATGGGAGGACCTCGTCCTGGCCGGCGGCGTCGAGTCGATGTCCCGGGTCAGGATGGGCTCCGACGGCGGCGCCTGGGCGATGGACCCGATGACCAACTACGAGGGCTACTTCGTCCCGCAGGGCGTCGGCGCCGACCTGATCGCCACCATCGAGGGCCTCTCCCGCACCGACGTCGACGCCTTCGCCGCCGAGTCCCAGGCCCGGGCGGCCAAGGCCCAGGCCGACGGCCTCTTCGACCGCTCGGTCGTCCCGGTGCGCGACCGCAACGGCCTGCTCGTCCTGGAGCGCGACGAGTTCATCCGCCCCGGCACCACCGTCGAGACGCTGGCCGGACTCAAGCCCTCCTTCGCCACCATCGGCGAGGCAGGCGGCTTCGACGCCGTCGCCCTGCAGAAGTACCACTGGGTGGAGGCCGTCGACCACGTCCACCACGCCGGCAACTCCTCCGGCATCGTGGACGGCGCGGCCCTCGTCGCCATCGGCAACCGCGGGATCGGCGAGCGGTACGGGCTGCGCCCGCGCGCCCGGATCGTCTCCGCCGCCGTCTCCGGCTCCGAGCCGACCATCATGCTCACCGGTCCGGCCCCCGCCACCCGCAAGGCGCTCGCCAAGGCCGGACTGACCGCCGCCGACATCGACCTGGTCGAGATCAACGAGGCCTTCGCCGCCGTCGCCCTGCGGTTCATCCGCGAGATGGGCTTCTCGCCCGAGCAGGTGAACGTCAACGGCGGCGCGATCGCCCTTGGCCACCCGCTCGGTGCCACCGGCGCGATGATCCTCGGCACCCTGATCGACGAGCTGGAGCGGCGCGACCTCCGCTACGGCCTGGCCACCCTCTGCGTGGGCGGCGGTATGGGCATCGCCACCGTCGTCGAGCGCATCTGACCCCCCTCCTGGAGACGTAGATCCCATGTCTGACACCACCATCCGCTGGGAGCAGGACCAGGACGGCGTGGTCACCCTCGTCCTCGACGACCCCACCCAGTCCGTCAACACCATGAACGAGGCCTTCACGGCCGACTTCGAGGCAACCGTCGCCCGGCTGGCCGGCCTCGGCGAGGAACTGCGCGGCGTCGTCGTCACCTCCGCCAAGAAGACCTTCTTCGCGGGCGGCGACCTCAAGCTGCTCTCCGTCGCCCGCTCCGAGGACGCCGCCGCCGTCTTCGAGAAGTCGATGCGCATCAAACGCGCCCTGCGTGCCCTGGAGACCCTGGGCAAGCCGGTGGTCGCCGCGATCAACGGCAGTGCGCTCGGCGGGGGCCTGGAACTCGCCCTCGCCTGTCACCACCGGATCGCCCTGAACACGCCCGCCAGCCGGATCGGCCTGCCCGAGGTCACCCTCGGCCTGATGCCCGGCGGTGGCGGAGTCGTCCGCACGGTACGGCTGTTCGGCATCACCGACGCGCTGCTCAAGGTGCTGCTGCAGGGCCGCCAGTACCGGCCGGCGCAGGCGCTCGACAACGGGCTGGTCCACGAACTCGTGGAGACCCCGGAGGAGTTGACCGCCCGGGCGCGTGCCTGGATCGAGGCGAACCCGACCGCCGTCCAGCCCTGGGACGTCAAGGGGTACCGGATCCCCGGCGGTACGCCCAGCACCCCGGCGCTCGCCGCCAACCTGCCCGCGTTCCCGTCCAACCTGCGCAAGCAGCTGGCCGGCGCCCCCTACCCGGCGCCGCGCAACGTGCTCGCCGCCGCCGTCGAGGGCGCCCAGGTGGACCTCGACACGGCCATGGTCATCGAAGCCCGCTACTTCACCGAGCTGGCCTGCGGACAGACCAGCAAGAACATGATCCAGGCCCTGTTCTTCGACATGCAGGCGGTCAACTCCGGTGCTGGCCGGCCGGATTCCTTCGAGAAGCGGACGGTCCGCAAGGTCGCCGTCCTCGGCGCCGGCATGATGGGCGCTGGCATCGCCCACGCCTGCGCCAAGGCCGGCCTCCAGGTGCTGCTCAAGGACGTCACCGTCGAGGCCGCGGAGCGCGGCAAGGCCTACTCCGAGGGCCTGTTGGCGAAGGCGGTGGCCCGCGGTCGCACCACCGCGGCGCAGCGCGACGAACTGCTCGCCCGGATCACGCCCACCGCCGAGGCCGCCGACCTGGCCGGCTGCGACGCGGTGATCGAGGCCGTCTTCGAGAACCCCGAGCTGAAGCACAAGGTGTTCCAGGAGATCGAGGGCGTCGTCGCCCCGGACGCGCTGCTCTGCTCCAACACCTCCACGCTGCCGATCGGGCTGCTCGCCGAGGGCGTCGAGCGCACCGCCGACTTCATCGGCCTGCACTTCTTCTCGCCGGTCGACAGGATGCGGCTGGTGGAGATCATCCGCGGCCCGCAGACCGGGGACGAGGCGCTGGCCCGCGCCTTCGACCTGGTCCGGCAGATCGACCGGACGCCGATCGTGGTCAACGACTCGCGCGGCTTCTTCACCTCCCGGGTGATCGGCCAGTTCCTCAACGAGGGCGTGGCGATGGTCGGTGAGGGCGTCGACCCGGCCACCGTCGAACAGGCCGCCGCCCAGGCCGGCTACCCCGCCAAGGTGCTGTCACTGCTCGACGAGCTGACCCTCACCCTGCCGCGGAAGATCCGTGACGAGTACCGGCGGTCCGTCGAGGCGGCCGGCGGCGAGTGGACCGCCCACCCCGCCGACGCGGTGGTGGACCGGATGGTCGACGAGTTCGGCCGCCCCGGCCGCAGCGGCGGCGCCGGCTTCTACGAGTACGGCGAGGACGGGAGGCGCGGCCGGCTCTGGCCGGGTCTGCGCGAGCACTTCACCCGGGCCTCGGTGGAGGTCCCCTTCGAGGACCTCAAGGAGCGGATGCTGTTCAGCGAGGCGCTGGACTCGGTCCGCTGCCTGGAGGAGGGCGTGCTCACCTCCGTCGCCGACGCCAACGTCGGCTCCATCCTCGGCATCGGCTTCCCGGCCTGGACGGGTGGCGTCCTCCAGTACGTCAACGGCTACCCGGGCGGGCCGGCCGGCTTCGCGGCCCGCGCCCGCGAACTCGCCGCCGCGTACGGCGAGCGGTTCGCGCCGCCGGCCCTGCTGGAGCGGATCGCCGCCGAAGGCCGCACCTTCTAGGACTGACGTACCGTCAGCTGGGCGAGGCCCCGTCCTCCGCGGCCTCGCCCAGTTCCTCCCGGAGCGACCGCTGGAACGCCGTCACCAGCGCCTGCGCCACCATCGGCCGGATGTGGCCCGTGAGCGCCTTCATCCGCTCCACCTCGTCCGGAGCCGGCTCGCTCTCCCGGTACGGCCGCCACACCGTCTCCCGGAACAGCCGCTGCAACTCCCGCGCCGTCGCCCGGCTGTGCTCCAGCACCACCGCGCGCGCGGCCTGCAGCGTCTCCAGGGGGATCGGCACGTCCAGGATCCGCACGCCCAGCGGCAGCAGTCCCGGGTCCACCCGGAACACGTCCGGGTCCGCCGTCCGCTCCAGCGCCCCCATCGCGGCCAGCCGGTCCACCTGCTCCTCGGACAGTCCCCGCCCGGCCCGCCGCTCCAACTGCACCCGGCCCACCTCCTCCGGCGTCTCCGGCGTCCACGACGCCACCAGCGCCCGGTGGATCGCCAGGTCCAGCGGGGTCGAGTCGTGCGGCAGCCGCCCCAGGTACCGCTCGATCGCGGCCAGGGTCAGGCCCTGCCGCTGCAACTCCTCGATCAGCCCCAGCCGGTCCAGGTGCTCCGCCCCGTACCACCCGACCCGCCGGGCCCCCAGCACCGGCGGCGGCAGCAGCCCCTTCGTCCCGTAGAACCGCACCGTCCGGACGGTCACCCCCGCCCGCGCCGCCAACTCGTCGACCGTCAGCCGCACCTCCACCCCCGCCTCCCGCTCCGCGCCCGCCGCATCCCGCACCGTCACTGTGACACCGCGAGTGTGACACCGCTGTGCCACCCGGTCCACTGCCGCCGCCCGCCGCCCGCCGCCCGCCGCCCCGGCCGCCCGGGGAGTCCGGGCCCGGCGGTCGTGGCAGCGGTGGTGCCGACGGTGCGGACGGTCGCGTCGGCGTCAGCGGGTGGCGGTGTCGACGAGGTCGGGGTGGTGGCGGCGGGTGACCTCGGGGTGGGCCCTCGTGTATCCCTTCCACTCGTTGAAGCCGAAGTCGGCGTAGAGCGGGTTGGCCGGGTCCTGGGTGGCGCCCGGGGCGTGGTGGGCGAGGGGGAAGTCCAGCGGTTCGACGTGGGCGTCGAGCCGCGGGTTGTAGAAGAAGGGGACGGAGAAGCGCTCCCGGGCGCCGGCCGGGCTGACCACGCGGTGGCTGGTGGCCTTGAGGTAGCCGTCGGTGGCGACCTCCAGCAGCTCGCCGAGGTTGACCACGAAGGCGCCCTCCATCGGCGGGACCTCCAGGAAGCTGCCGTCCGAGCGCTCCACCTGGAGACCGCCGACGGTGTCCTGGAGGAGGAGGGTGATGAAGCCGTAGTCCTTGTGCGCGCCGACGCCCTGGCCGGCGCCGTCGGGGGCGGTGCCCGGGTAGCGGACCAGCTTCAGCCGCAGGTGCGGGTGGCCGGCGAAGGCGTGCTCGTAGAAGTCGGGGCGGGCGCCGATCGCGGCGAGCAGTTCGTGCAGCAGCCGGCGGGCGACGTCACCGAGCCGGTCGATCCAGCCGAGGGCGGCGGTCCGCAGCTCCGGGAGCGCCTCGGGCCACTGGTTGGGGCCCTCCAGCCACCAGTAGGAGGGCTCGCCCGGGGCGGGGACGTGCGGGGGCAGCTCGGCGCCGATGTCGAGCTGGTCGCGCCAGTCCTGGCTGCCGCCGGTGCGCTCGTCGCCGGTCCGGGTGTAGCCGCGGTAGTGCGGGGAGTTGAGGTTGGCGACGGCGAGGCGGTCGGCCTCGGGGAGGGCGAAGAAGGCCCGCATGGCGGCGGTCAGGGCGGTCGTCTCGTCCGCGGGGACGCCGTGGCCGACGAGCTGGAAGAAGCCGACGTCGGTGGCGGCGGCGCGGAGCTCGTCGTGCAGCCGGGTGCGGTCCTCGGGGCTGCCACCGGCGAGCGAGAGGTCGATCACCGGGAGGCTGTCCAGCAGGGCGGGCGCCGTCCCGGGGGCGGTCCCGGATGCTGCCGCTGCGGTCGTGGCGACGGCTGCGGCCGGGGCTGCGGTCTCGTGCTCGACGGAGGGGGTGGTGGGGTGCTGCTGCGTCATGGGTGACATCCGCTGGGTCTCGTCCCGACCCGTTCCGGTGGTGACCGGGGACGCCGGGGACGCGCCTGGTGCGGCGGGTGTGCCCGGGGGTCGGGGAGGGGGAACGGCCGGCAGGGGCCGCGCTGAGGGTGGGAAGGTGCGAGGTTCAGCTGGAGCGTCGACAGGACATGCTGGTCACGCGGAGCAGGTCCACGTGGCGACGGCGAACGAGTATGAGCACGTCACCAGCCTAGATCAAGGGTTCGAGGAGCGGAGAAGGGCCCGTGGCGCCGGGGGGTCCGGGCCGGAACATGTCATAGCCATGACGAGATGGTGCTCTCGTGGTGGACGGCAGGCAAGAGGGCGGGAAAGGGGTACGGGCGGCGGGCGCGGGACGGGCGGGCGCGGAGGGGCCCCGTCC
>NZ_JBHXKE010000224.1:0-15437 GCF_042722765.1 Kitasatospora sp. NPDC058406 | reverse complement strand
TCGTCACACCGTCGTGCCCGGTGTCACTCCTGCTTCTTGCGCCGGCTGCCGAAGACGATCTCGTCCCAACTCGGCACGGTGGCCCGGCGCCCGGGCCGGACGCCGTCCGCCTCGGCCTGCCGGTCGGTGGTGCCGACCAGTCGCTCCCGGTGCGGCGCGACCGCGCGCGGCATCAGGATGTCCGCGTACGCGGAGCCCGCGCCGACCGCCGGAGCGGCGGCCGCCGGTTCCTCGGCCTCCTCGGCGACCTCGGCGGGCATCGGCTCGACCGGCGGCGGGGCGCCCACGGCGAGGTCGCCCCGGAACGCCGGGACGACGTCCAGCAGGCTGGTCAGCGAGTCCCTGGCCTCGGCCGTCGCCTCGCGGGACTCGCGCACCTCGCGGGACGACATGATCCGGTCCGCGGAGGGACGGTCGATCATCGGCCGCAGCGGCCGGTCGTGGGGGAGCCGGGCGATCCGCGGGATGAACGGGAAGACCGACTCCTCCTCGCGCTCGACGTTCTCGCCGATCAGCGCGCGGGCCTCGTCGTCGTTGGGCTGCACCAGGCGCCTGGGCGGGTCGTACGTCCAGGCCGCGCTGCGGCCCTCGCCGTCGGCCCGGTAGGAGAGGATGACCTCCCACGTACCGTCGTCGCGGCGCCAGGAGTCCCAGCGCTCGGTGTCCTTCTCCGCGCCGCGCAGCGCCAGCCGCTCGGCCACCGCCTCGCCCAGCTGGGGGCCGGAGGACTCGCCGTGCCGGCGGATCGCGGTCTTCCGGGCCCGCTCGGCCATGAAGGCGCGCTCGGCCAGGACGGGACCCTCGAAGCGTCGGACGCGGTCGACGGAGATGCCGGCCGCCTGCGCGACCTCCTCGGCGGAGGCACCGGCTCGTATCCGGGCCTGGATGTCCCGAGGACGGAGGTGGCTCTCCACCTCGATCTCGATCTGGCCGAGACGCGGACGGTCACCACGGATGGCGGCACGAAGCCGCTCGTCGATGGGAAGGGTGTACTCCGTGCTGTCGGCGGCCTTGAGCACCAGCCGTGTGCCGTCGTTGCTGACGGCCACAACCCGCAGTTCGGGCACGGTTACCTCCCGGGTGGTGCCTGCCGACGTCACCTGCGTCGCTGCTCCCGTACTGAGTGTGGCCTGCCCGCTCGCGACTGGCCACAACCTTGCTGAGTTCCCCGGCGTGTCGGGCTTACGCCCGGTCACGCCGCTGTGGCACGGTTGCCTTTTTGCCACGCCATCCGTCGACGTCGCGCCTGGGTGTCCCGGCCGTTCTCGCACGCGCAGTGAACGCGACGATCCGGGACGGGCGTCGCCGTGCGTGTCTGCACCGTGGCTCCTTGTCGGCTTCCCTGTTGATGGGTAGTCGACAAGTCGACCCAAGGCTCAGGCTTTACGAACAGTACTCCATTCGTGGCAACCAGAGGGGCGGCTCGCCGCTCAAGTCTCCCGCGATTCACGGGAATCTCAAGAGCGCACGACCTCAATGGCCGAGGATCACCCGGTGAACGGTGATCATCTTCACATATATCTCCCGCACAGAACCGCATTTTCGACCCTTGTGTCCTTCTTTGGGCAAGATGGAGTGACTTGTTCGAAAGACAGTCGTACTGACTTGAGGGATGTCGATGCCGCAGGAGAAGCCCGCCGGGGAGGACGGCAAGGAAGGTCGCAGGCGAATTGATCTGAGTGTGGCTCAGGTCGTGGCGAGTGCGCTGGCCACGGTGGTGGGGGCGCTGCTCGCGTCCGAACTCGGGGTCTACGGAACCATTCTGGGCGCGGCCGTGGTGAGTGTCGGCGCGACCACCGGCGGTGCGGTGTTCCAGCACGTTTTCAAAAGGACCGGCGAACAGCTGCGGGAGGCGGTGGACCGCACCGCCGCGCCGGGCCAGTTGGCGAACGGGCTGCGGCAGGCGACCGGACCGCAACCGGTGCCGGGGGTCTCCACCACCCCGTCCTCGACCCGCCCTTCCGAGCCGCCCTCCGCGGAGTGGAACGCCCCGCGCACGGTCCGGGCGCGTCGGCGCTGGACGTGGAAGTCGTACGCGACGGTCTCCGCGCTGGTCTTCACGCTCGCGATGGTGCCGATACTCGCGTTCGAGCTCGCCACCGGGCAGCCGGTGTCCGCGACGGTGAAGGGCGGGTCGGGTACCGGCACCTCGCTGGGCGGCACGGTCGAGCGGAAGCCACCGGCCCCGTCGGACGGCGGGCCGTCGGGTGGCGGACCCTCCTCCGTCCCCTCGCCCGTGCCGTCTCCCGGTGCGACCGGCGGACCGGGGGCCTCGCCCTCGGCGGGCAAGGGCGGCGGCGCCTCGGAACGCCCGAGCCCGGGAACGAGTCCGAGCGCGGGCACCGGGACGTCCGGCGCCGCGTCCCCCTCGGCCGGCTCCACGCCGGACCCGGGCGGGAGTCCGGGCGCGACGCCCTCCGCCCGCCCCTCCGGCGAGTCGTCCGCGCCGTCCGGGGGCGGGGCCTCCGCCGGTCCGTCCGGCGGTGCGACGCCGAAGCCCCCGGCCCCGGGTACCGCGGTCGTCCCGCCGGCGGCCACCGCCCCGGCGGCTCCGGATCCGCAGCAGCAGCCGGGCGGGTCGGGTCAGTAGGGCCGGCCGAGACGGCCGAGGCAGGCGGGTCGGGCGGGTCGGGCAGGTCGGGCGGGGAAGCGGCTAGGCCCCCAGCACCCGGCGGAGGTGGTCGTTGCCGAACCGGCGGTCCGGGTCGACCTCGTCCCGCAGCGCGGTGAAGTCCGCGAACCGGGGGTAGGCCCCGGCGAGGTACTCGGCGTCCCGGGTGTGCAGCTTGCCCCAGTGCGGCCGCCCCCGGTGGGCGGTCATGAGCTGCTCGACGGCCGTGAAGTAGCCCTGTTCGGCGGTGCCCCGGTAGAGGTGGACGGCGATGTAGGCGGTGTCCCGGCCGTGGGCGGTGGAGAGCCAGAGGTCGTCGGCGGGCGCGAACCGCACCTCGACCGGGAAGCTGATCCGCCAGTCCGACCGTTCGACCATCGCCCTCAGCTCGCGCAGGACGTCGCCGACCGCCTCACGCGGCACCGCGTACTCCATCTCGGTGAACCGGACCGTGCGGGGGCTGGTGAACACCCGGTACGCGGTGTCGGTGTAGCTCCGGTCCGACCAGGCGCGGCTGGCCACCGCGGCGATGGTGGGCACCGCGGCGGGGAACCGGCGGCCGACCCGGCAGGCCCCCTCCCAGACGGTGTTGGAGAGGAAGTCGTCCTCCAGCCACTCCTTGAACCGGGGCAGCGGTGCGGCCGGCCCCTGGCTGCGGTTGTTCCGCTTGGTCGAGCAGCGGGACGTGTGCGGGAACCAGTAGAACTCGAAGTGCTCGTTGACGGCGGTCAGGTCGTCCAGCCGCTCCAGTACCTCGTCGAAGCCCATCGGCTGCTCGTGGGCGGTGAGGAGGAAGGCCGGTTCCACCGCGAAGGTGAGCGCGGTGATCACGCCGAGCGCGCCGAGGCCGAGCCGGGCCCCCTCGAAGAGCCGCGCGTTCTCGGTGGGGGAGCACTGCCGGATGCTGCCGTCGGCGAGCACGATCTCCAGCCCGCGGAGCTGGGCGGCGAGCGAGGCGGAGTCCCGGCCGGTGCCGTGGGTGCCGGTACTGGTGGCGCCGGCCGCGGTCTGCACCTCGATGTCGCCCATGTTGGTGAGCGAGAGGCCGGCGGCGGCGAGCACCCGGTTGAGCCGGTGCAGCGGGAGCCCGGCCTCGACGGTGACCGTGCCGTTCTCCCGGTCGACGCCCCGGACGGCGGTCATCGCGTGCGGGCGGACCAGGACGCCGTCCCCGGCGGAGGCGATCGAGGTGAAGGAGTGGCCGGAGCCGACCGCCTTGACCGTCCGGCCCCCGTCGGCGGCGCGCAGGATCTCCTTGGCCAGTTCCTCCGCCGTCCCGGGGGTGACCGCCCGGGCCGGGTGGGCGCTCTGGTTGCCCGCCCAGTTGGTCCAGCGGGTACGGGCTGCGGTCCTGGCCTGGGGCATTGCGGCGCCTCCTGCTCCGTGGCCGAGCGGCGTCGGCGCACCTGGGTCCCTACCCGCGGGTAGCCCACGGGTAGGGAGGAGGGTAAGTCAGCTCACCGTTCGAGGTCTACGGTCTTGGCGGCGGGCTGCGTGGCCTCCAGCGCGGCCAGGCCGGTCCGCAGCCGCCCCGTCCCGATCAGCGCGGCGACCACGCCGAACGCCCCGGCGGTCAACGGCACCCAGTATCCGGCGGCCGCCCCTGCCGCGTCGACCACCCAGCCGCCGGCCGAGGAGCCGGTCGCGACACCGAGGGCGAGCCCCGTGGTCGTCCAGGTCATGCCCTCGGTCAGCTGGGCCGGCGGGACCAGGCGCTCGACCAGCGCCATCGCGGTGATCAGGGTGGGGGAGATGGCGATGCCCGCGATCAGCAGCGCGCCGCCGACCGCCACCAGTCCGCCGACCCCGCTCACCGACTCGGCGATCAGCAGCAGCGGCACCATGCTGACCGCCATGAACACCACCCCGCCGAGGAAGCGGCCGGCCATGGAGCCGGTCAGCTTCAGCGTCCCGAACACCACCCCGGCCAGGCAGGAGCCGAAGGCCCAGAGCGCCAGGATCACGCTGGAGATCGCCGTGTGCCCCTGCGCCTTCGCGTAGGCGACGGTGACCACCTCGACCGAGCCGAAGATCGCGCCGGTCGCCACGAAGGTCAGGATCAGCACCTGGAGGCCGCGGTTGCGGATCACCGGTGTGCCGGTGTGCCGGGCGGAGGGGTGGACGGGCGGCTCGGTGCTCCGCTGGGCGGCGAACAGCACCACGCCCACCGCGAGGAAGACCCCGGCGAGCAGCACGCCCGCCTCCGGGAACACGGAGGTGGCCAGGGTCACGGCGAGGATCGGGCCCACGATGAAGCAGACCTCGTCGACCACCGCCTCGAACGAGTACGCGGTGTGCAGCCGCGGCGCCTGGTCCCGGTACAGGTGCGCCCAGCGGGCCCGGACCATCGCCCCGGCGCTCGGCATCACGCCCATCCCGGCCGCGAACACGAAGAGCGTCCAGGCCGGAGCCCCCAGCCGCGCGCAGATCAGCAGCCCGACGGCGGCGGCGACGGTGATCGCGGTGGCGGGCATCAGGATCCGGCGCTGTCCGTGCCGGTCCACCAGCCGGGAGACCTGAGGCCCCAGGACCGCCGCGGACACCGCCATCGTGGCCGACACGAGGCCGGCCACACCGAAGGAGCCTCTGAGCTCGGAGAGCATCGTGACGATGCCGATCCCCGTCATGGAGATCGGCAGCCGGGCTATGAATCCGGTGGACGAGAAGGCCAGACTGCCGGGTGCGGCGAAGATCTGGCGGTAGCTGGACAGCACGGGAGCTCCGCAGGGGGGTAAGGAACGAGACCGGTAAGCACAGCCTACGAACCTTGGCAAACTGGATTTTTCCGGGCACCAGGGGCGGCCCCGACCCAGGCGGTCCGTCCCGCAGTGGCAGGATCGGTGTCATGTCCGACGCGCGCAACACCTCCCTCACCGGCGCCGCCCCGTACGACGCGCTGCTGCTGCTCTCCTTCGGCGGGCCCGAGGCCCCCGAGGACGTCGTCCCGTTCCTCGAGAACGTCACCCGGGGCCGCGGCATCCCGAAGGAACGCCTGCGGGAGGTGGGCAAGCACTACTTCCTGTTCGGCGGCGTGAGTCCGATCAACGAGCAGAACCGCGAGCTGCTGGCCGCGCTGCGCAAGGACTTCGCCGAGCACGGCCTCGGCCTGCCGGTCTACTGGGGCAACCGGAACTGGGCGCCCTACCTGGTCGACACCCTGCGCGAGGCGGTCGCCGACGGGCACCGCCGGATCGCCGTCCTCGCCACCAGCGCCTACGCCGGGTACTCCGGCTGCCGCCAGTACCGGGAGAACCTCGCCGACGCGCTGGCCGCGCTCGCGGCCGAGGGCCTGCCCGTGCCGGCCGTCGACATGCTGCGCCACTTCTACAACCACCCCGGCTTCGTCGAGCCGATGATCGACGCCACCCTGGACGCCCTGACCCGGCTCCCCGAGGACGTCCGGGACGGCGCCCGGCTGGCGTTCACCACCCACTCGATCCCGGACACCATGGCCGAGAGCTCCGGCGCCCCGGACGACCCGGCCCGCGGTCGCCCCGGCGGCGCGTACGTCGCCCAGCACCTGGACGTGGCCCGGCTGGTCGCCACCGCCGTCGCCGAGCGGACCGGCGTCCGGGACCGGCCCTGGGACCTGGTCTTCCAGAGCCGCAGCGGCGCCCCGCACACCCCGTGGCTGGAACCGGACATCTGCGACCACCTGGAGGCCCGGCACGCCGAGGGCGACCCGGCCGTGGTGATGGTCCCGATCGGCTTCGTCTCCGACCACATGGAGGTCAAGTACGACCTCGACACCGAGGCGGCGGCCAAGGCCGCCGAACTCGGCCTGCCGGTCGCCCGGGCCGCCACCGTCGGCGCCGACCCCCGGTTCACCGCGGCCGTCCGCGAACTCGTCCTGGAGCGGGCCGCCGCCGAGCGCGGCGAGCCGGTGACCCGTCGCGCCCTCGGCACGCTCGGCCCCGGCCACGACGTCTGCGCGGTCGCCTGCTGCCCCAACCCGCGCGCCCCCCGCCCGGCCGCCGCCGAGCGCTGACCCCTCCGAGGAGACCTTCGTGACCAGCCCCGCCGTTCCCGGAACCGCCGCGCCCGACCCGGCCCTGCTCGACGAGCTGCTCGACGTCGCCCTGGACGCCGCCCGGCGGGCGGGCGCCCTGCTGCTCGACGGCAGGCCCGCCGACCTGGGCGTGGCCGGGACCAAGAGCAGCCCGGTCGACGTGGTCACCGAGATGGACCTGGCCTCCGAGAAGCTCGTCCTGGAGCTGATCGCCGAACGCCGCCCCAGGGACGGCTACCTGGGCGAGGAGGGCGCCGAGCGGGCCGGCACCAGCGGCGTGCGCTGGGTCGTCGACCCGCTCGACGGCACCGTGAACTACCTCTACGGACTGCCGTCCTGGGCGGTCAGCGTGGCCGCCGAGCTGGACGGGCGGGCGGTGGTCGGGGTGGTCCTCGCACCGGCCCGGGGCGAGTTGTTCCAGGCCGTGCTGGGCCGCGGCGCGCAGCTGGACGGCCGGCCGATCGGGGCCCGTCCGGCGTCCCCGTGGGGCCAGGCCCTGATCGCCACCGGCTTCAACTACGTGCAGCCGGTCCGGGTCCGGCAGGCCGAGGTGCTGCTGGCCCTGATGCCCGAGGTGCGCGACATCCGCCGGGGCGGCGCCGCCGCGGTGGACCTCTGTGACGTCGCCGCCGGCCGGCTGGACGGCTACTACGAGCGCGGGCTGGCCCCCTGGGACCGGGCCGCCGGCTGCCTGATCGCCGCCGAGGCCGGTGCGCTGGTCGGCGGCCGACCCGGCCACGGGCCGGACGGAGCGCTGACGGTGGCCGCCGCGCCCGGCGTCTACGAGCCGCTCCAGGAGCGCCTCGCCGCCCTGCGGGCCTGGGCCGACTGACCCGCTCCCGGGCGCGGCCGGCCAGGGAGCGCGTGCCGCGCCCGCTCCGGCCGGGCCCGCGGCCGTGCCGGGACAGCGAAGAGCCCTGGCATACGGGGGATGCCAGGGCCTGGGTTCTCGCACGACCCCCTCAGGGCCGCTGGTGCCGGGGAACCGGCGTCGGGTCGGTGGTCGGTCAGGCGGCGGTGCGGTGCCGTTCCAGCACCGTGTCCACGCCGTGTTCGGCGGCGAGCCGGCGGAGGTCGTCCAGCTCGGACTGTTCCACCTCGGCCAGGAATTCGTCCCCGGCCTCGATCGCGCGGTGCAGATCCTGCTCGGCGTTGGCGATGCGCTGCAGGATTCCGGCGGTGAAGGCGTCCATACGGGCCCCCTTACTGTGTCGGACGTGCACGGTCGTGCGTCCCCCGCCCCGAGGTCGTGGTGGCCAGCGGAAGCGTCCGAGCCGGGCAGTGAAGTCTCCGGTCGGGCGCGGAGACGGCCCTCGGCCGCTCCCGTGACGCCCCAGCCCCAGGGCCGGCGCGGATGAACGCACGGCGGGTGGGTGCGATCGGCCTACAGCCAGATCGCGGGTGTGCAGCTGTCCTCCCCGCCCCCGGGACGGGGAAACCTCCCCGCGCGAGAAAGTTGCCCGCGTCACAGTCCAATCGGAGTGGTGGACACCCGAACCGTCACCGGACCGTTGCCCGGCGGCCGGCCGCCGCTGCCTCCGGGGCAGCTTATCGCTGCTTTACCGCAGGACCAGGCAGGATGGGGGGCACCGTCGGAGCCGTGCGTCCGCTTTTCCGGGGCCGGCCTGGAGAAGGGACAACGACCGTGCGGGTTCTCGTCGTCGAGGACGAGCAGCTGCTCGCCGAGGCAGTCGCCACAGGTCTGCGCCGCGAGGCGATGGCCGTCGACGTGGTGTACGACGGGGAGGCCGCGCTCCAGCGCATCGCGGTCAACGACTACGACGTGGTCGTGCTCGACCGGGACCTTCCGCTGGTCCACGGTGACGACGTCTGCCGCAGCGTGGTCGACCAGGGCCTGGCCACCAGGGTGATCATGCTGACCGCCTCCGGTGACATCAGCGACCGCGTCGAAGGGCTGGAGATCGGAGCGGACGACTACCTTCCGAAGCCGTTCGCCTTCAGCGAACTCGTCGCCCGGGTCCGGGCGCTGGGCCGCCGTGCGACCGTCCCGCTGCCCCCCGTCCTGGAACGGGCCGGCATCTCGGTCGACCCCGGCCGCCGCGAGGTGATCCGCGACGGGCGGCCCGTCCAGCTGGCCCCCAAGGAGTTCGCCGTCCTGGAGGTCCTGATGCGGGCCGGCGGAGCCGTCGTCTCCGCCGAGCAGCTGCTCGAAAAGGCCTGGGACGAGCACACCGACCCGTTCACCAACGTCGTGCGCGTCACCGTGATGACGCTGCGCCGCAAGCTCGGCGACCCGCCGGTGATCGTCACCGTGCCGGGCTCCGGCTACCGGATCTGACCGTACCGGCCCCCGCGGCCGGCCCCATCGCGCCCGCCGCCCCGGCGGACGCTCCGAGAGGACCATCATGACCACCCCGCCCACGGCCGGCGGGCCCTCCGGCGCGCCCGCCGGCGGGCGCGCCGCAGGACCCAGGGCCGTGCCGCCGAAGCCCGTGCACCCGCCGCGCGCCCCCCGGTTGCACCAGCCGCAGGACACCTACGTGCCCGGCGACGGCATGCTCGCCTGGCTGCCGTTCCGCCCCACCATCCGGATCCGGCTGACCCTGCTCTACGGCGGGATGTTCCTGATGGCCGGCGTGGTCCTGCTGATGCTCATGTACTTCTTCCTCCGCCAGGCCCTGCACGACGTCGCGCCGCCGCCCTTCATCTTCGAGAAGGGCACCACCGTCAACGGCGTGGTGATGACCCCCGAGCAGTTCAACCAGTTCCTCGTGAAGCGGCACGAGGCCGCCTCCAGCGCGGCCCTCAACACCCTGCTGCGCAAGTCCCTCACCGTGCTGGTCTGCCTCGCCGTGATCGCCTTCGCGGCCGGCTACGCGATGGCCGGCCGGGTGCTGCGCCCGCTGGGCCGGATCACCCGCACCGCCCGCGAGGTCGCCTCCTCCGACCTGCACCGGCGGATCGAGCTGGACGGGCCGGACGACGAGCTCAAGGAGCTGGCCGACACCTTCGACGACATGCTCGACCGCCTCGACCACTCCTTCGACTCCCAGCGACGCTTCGTCGCCAACGCCTCGCACGAGCTGCGCACCCCGCTGGCGATCAACCGGACCCTGCTGGAGGTCCAGCTCTCCGACCCCGACGCCTCGAACGACCTCCAGCAGCTCGGCAAGACCCTGCTCGCCACCAACGAGCGCAGCGAGCAGTTGGTGGAGGGCCTCCTGCTGCTCGCCCGCAGCGACAACGAGCTGACCGACCGCCGTCCGGTGGAATTCTCCGAGGTGGCCACCAGGGCGCTGGAGCAGACCCGGGCCGAGGCCGGCAACCGCGAGGTCGAGCTGCGCGCCACGCTCCACCCGGCGACGGTCGCCGGGAACGGGGTGCTGCTGGAGCGGATCGCGCTCAACCTGCTGCAGAACGCCGTCCGCTACAACTCCGCCGGCGGGTGGGTCGAGATCACCACCGCCCCGGTGCCCGGCGGAGGCGAGCTCGTGGTCTCCAACACCGGCCCGGTCGTCCCCGGGTACGAGCTGGAGCACATCTTCGAACCGTTCCGCCGGGTGAAGGGGGCCGACCGGACCCGCAGCGACAAGGGCGTCGGCCTCGGACTCTCGATCGTCCGCTCGGTGGTCCGCGCGCACCACGGCACCATCGAGGCCACCCCGCGTTCCGGCGGCGGCCTCACGATGCGCGTGCGCATCCCCGGCGCCTGAGCCGCACCACCGGGCGCGCCGGGAGCGTCCGAGGGCCCTCCCGGCCCCGTCAGGGCCCTCCTGGCCCCTCCGTGGTCCGTACCGGCCGTCCGTGCCGCCCGGCCTCCGCGCCCCGACCGCTAGCCGCCCCCGTCAGGCTGTCAAGAAGACATAAGCCCTGGCGGGGGCGGCTTGTCTTTTCCGGCCCGAGCAACTTACGGTGTCGTAACCTACGCAACCGTAAGTGCGTATCCGACGCGCCCGTCCCAACGCGCCCGTCCCGCGCGTGCCCGTCCCCCAGGAGTTCAGACTCGTGACCATCGCCCCCGTGCAGCGCAGCGCCTCGCTCGGTTCGAGCACCTGGACCGACGCCCGGCTGATCCTGGCCCTCGAAGAGGTCGTCGAGAAGGAACTCGACCGCCACCTGAAGGTCGCCAAGGAGTGGATGCCCCACGAGTTCGTCCCGTGGAGCCAGGGCCGCGACTTCGACGGCGTCCTCGGCGGCGAGGCCTGGGAGCTCGGCCAGTCCAAGGTGACCCCGCTCGGCCGGGTCGCGCTGGTGGTCAACCTGCTCACCGAGGACAACCTCCCGAGCTACCACCACGAGATCGCGACCATGTTCGGCCGCGAGGGCGCGTGGGGTGCCTGGGTGCACCGCTGGACCGCGGAGGAGGGCCGGCACGGGATAGCGATCCGTGACTACCTGCTCACCACCCGGGCCGTCGACCCGGTCGAGCTGGAGCGGGCCCGGATGGCGCACATGTCGGAGGGCTTCGAGTCCGACAACGCGCACAGCATGCTGCAGTCGGTCGCCTACGTGGCCTTCCAGGAGCTCGCGACCCGCATCTCGCACCGCAACACCGGCCACTTCGCCGGCGACCCGCTGTGCGAGCAGCTGCTCGCGAAGATCGCCAACGACGAGAACCTGCACATGGTCTTCTACCGGAACCTGCTGAAGGCCGCCCTGGAGATCGCCCCCGACCAGGCCATGCGGGCCATCGCCGACGTGGTGACCGACTTCCGGATGCCGGGCCACGGGATCCCCGGCTTCGAGCGTGCCGCCGCCCAGATCGCCATCGGCGGCGTCTACAACCTGCGGATCCACCTCGACGACGTGCTGCAGCCGGTGCTGCGCCACCTCAAGGTCATGGAGGTGGGCGGTCTCGGTCCGGAGGGCGCGCGGGCCCAGGAGGAGCTCGGCCTCTTCCTCGCCGGGCTGGACGCCCAGGCGACCAAGTTCGACGAGCGGCAGGCCGCGCTGCAGGCCCGCCGGGCGGCCCGCAAGGCCGCCAAGTAGCCGGCGCCCGCGCCCACCCCCCGGCCGGAGCGGCCGGGGGTCCGACGGGAGCGGGAGCGGCCCTCCGCGCGGCCTCCCGACCGCCCGGAGGGCAGTGTGCCGGACACGAACTCGGGGGCCGGAAGGTCACGGACCGGGCCGCTCCGGTTGGGCGGATTTTCCACGTTTTGCCCGGGAAGATTCAGAACGTGACCAAGCTCACACCGTGTCGCTGCGCGATGCGGGACGACCTCGGAGCGTGATCATGCCCGCGGCGTCGCCGATCGCTTTCCGTGAGCGGATCGATGATCGACTCCGACGCGGAGGATTGACCCGCGTCCCTGGTGGGCAAGGGAATTCGCAGGCGCCGCACGGGCTTTTGATCACTCTCCGTGTCCGCCGCGCGGGCGTTCCGGCGGCGTGGCGATGGCCCAGCGTGAGGCCCCTCGCACCCGAGTCGATCACCCCAACGGACCCCCGGCTGAGTGTCGATTGAGTAACAGGGCTTGAAGTAAGGCAAAATCTCCGCCTCGGGTCGGGCACAAGACCGACCCCCCATGCGTTACGTGCGCTGGAGATACCGCACACACCGCACAACCCGGAGGGGGAGAGCGAAATATGGCTACCGACTACGACACCCCACGCAAGACCGACGACGAGCTCAACGAGGACAGCATCGAGGAGCTCAAGGCTCGGCGGAACGACAAGGGCGGAAGCTCCGTCGACGTCGACGAGTTCGAAGCTGCCGAGGGCATGGAGCTCCCCGGCGCGGACCTCTCGAACGAGGAGCTCTCCGTCAGGGTGCTGCCTCGGCAGGCCGACGAGTTCACCTGCATGAGCTGCTTCCTGGTCCACCACCGCAGCCAGCTGTACAGCGAGAAGAACGGCAACCCGATCTGCCGGGACTGCGGCGCCTGAGGACCAGGGCGGCCATGACTCGGGCCTCGCGATTTCAGCGAGACCGGTACAACGCCCCTTCCGGCCCCGGGCAGCGGGGCCGGACGGCAGCTCCGGCGGTCGCCGTGGCGGACGCACCAGTCATACGGTCATACGGAGATACAGAGGGACGGTCCCGCGAAGGCGGAACCGTCCCTCTCCGTTTTTCTGTTGTCCGCGTCCCGGCGGGGTCCGCTCGGCGGGCCCGCCCCCGGTGCGGCCCCGGTGCGGCCCCGGTCAGGCCCCGGTCAGGCGCGGGCGCCCCGGCGGGCCTCGTCCAGGGCCTCGGCCAGCTTCATCGGGGAGCGGGTCGACAGGTAGAGGTACGGCGTCGGGTCGGCCGGATCGGTCACCTCGACCCGCAGCGCCGTCGGAACGTAGCTGCGCAGCAGCATGAACGCCCGCGGATCGGCCTTCGGCCCGCGCCAGGCCACGGCCTCGGCCGGGCTGAGCGGGTGGGCGGCGCCGAGGGCGTCCACCGGGATCCGGGCCGGGCCGGCCACCAGGGATCCCTGGACCACCCGGATCCGGGCCGAGCCGTAACTGCTGATCGCGGCCGCACCGGCGGCGATGCCGACCACCAGTCCGACCAGCGCGCCCACCGCGCTGATTCGCAGCAGGGTCAGCGCGAGCGTGAGGCCGATCGCGACCGGGAACAACCACCAGGAGCGCGGCGCGGTGAGGCGTTCGTCGTACATGCCCCCATTGTGGGCGCCGCAACGGCCGGCCCTGGACGGCACCCCCGGTCCCGGCCCGCCTACCGGTCGGTAGGGTGGGGCGGCGTGACCGGTTCGATAGCCCCCACCTCCCCCTCCGTCCCGTCGGCGCCGGCCGTGCCGCGGTCGTCGACCACGCCGCCGCCGGAGGCCGTCCTCCCCGAGCGCGCCCCGGAGGCCCCCGCCCCGGGCACCCGGCTCGGCTCGCACTACGAACACTGCTTCGGCTGCGGCCCCCGGCACCCCACGGGCCTGCGGATCGACGCGGTGGCCGGCGAGGGCCTGGACGTCACCGGCGAGTTCACCGTCCGTTCCGAGCACCAGGGCGGCCCGGGTCTGGCCCACGGCGGCCTGCTGACCACCGCCATGGACGAGATCCTCGGCTCGCTCAACTGGCTGCTGCACGCCCCCGGCGTCACCGGCCGGCTGGAGACCGACTTCCTCGCCCCGGTACCGGTGGACACCCGGCTGCACCTCCGCGCCTGGGTCACCGGCGTCCACGGTCGGAAGGTCTACAGCGCCGCCGAGGGCCGGATCGGCGGACCGGACGGACCGGTCGCCGTGCGCGCGCAGGCACTCTTTATCCAGGTGAAGCTGGAACACTTCACCAAGCACGGTCGTCCGGAGGACATCGAGAAGGTCCTCGACGACCCTGACCTGATGCAGCGCGCCCGAGCCTTTGAGGTGAACCCTTGACCAGCACCCCCCGCCCGCCCCTGGACGTCCTGATCCGGCGGATCGACGCCGAGCTGCCGCTGCCCGCGTACGCGCAGCCCGGCGACGCGGGAGCCGACCTGCGGACCACCGTCGACGCGGAGTTGGCCCCCGGCGAGCGGGCCGTGCTTCCCACCGGTGTCGCCATTGCGCTGCCCGACGGTTACGCGGCGTTCGTCCACCCCCGGTCCGGCCTGGCAGCTCGTTGCGGTGTTGCTCTGGTGAACGCCCCAGGGACGGTCGATGCCGGGTACCGTGGAGAGATCAAGGTGATCGTCGTCAATCTGGACCCGCGCGAGGGGGTCAGCTTCCGCCGAGGGGACCGGATCGCCCAGCTGGTCATCCAGCAGGTCGAGAAGGCCCGCTTCCACGAGGTGGCCGAGCTGCCGGGGTCGGCACGCGCCGAGGGCGGGTTCGGGTCGACCGGCGGCCACGCCGCGGTCTAGGCTGCCCGCGGCCTCGCAGGAAGCCGAGCAGGTATTCGCATCGGTCTTGGACCGGGAAGGACAGTGACCGTGTTCCGTCGTCGCCAGAAGAGCGAGGACGCTGTCGAGCAGCTCGCCGACGACGCCATCAGCGCCGACGAGACGGCCGATGACGTCGAAGGTTCCGCCGAGAGCGAGAACGTGACCGACCTGGATCCGACGGACCGCGTCGGGCTGCCGCCGGCCCCGCGTCCGGAGGGGCCGTGGGACCACTCCGAGCTGGAGGATCCCGAAGAGGGCCGGGTGGACCTCGGGGGCCTGCTGGTCCCCGGTGTCGAGGGCATGGAGCTCCGGGTCGAGGTGGCCGGCGAGTCGATCGTCGCCGCCACGCTCGTCCTCGGCAACAGCGCCATCCAGCTCCAGGCCTTCGCGGCCCCCAAGTCCGAGGGCATCTGGGGCGAGGTCCGCGAGGAGATCGCCACCGGCATCACCTCGCAGGGCGGCGTGGTCGAGGAGGAGGAGGGCCCGCTGGGCTGGCACCTCCGCGCACAGGTCCCCGTCCAGCTGCCGGACGGCACGCAGGGTGTCCAGCTGGTGCGCTTCGTCGGCTGTGACGGACCGCGCTGGTTCCTGCGCGGCGTGATCTCCGGCCAGGCCGCGGTGCAGCCCGAGGTGGGCGGCATCCTGGAGCAGGTCTTCCGGCAGACCGTCGTCGTCCGCGGCGAGGGCCCGATGGCACCCCGCGACCCGATCGTGCTGAAGCTGCCCGAGGACGCGCAGATGGTCGCCGACGGCGGCGGCGCGGTCACGGGCGCCGGTGAGGGCGACACCCGCTACACCGGCACCTCGCTCGACCCGTTCGCCCGCGGCCCGGAGATCACCGAGGTCCGCTGAGCACCGCGATCGCCCTCGTCCGGACCGCCGGACGGGGGCGATTTGCATGTGACGGGCCGATCCCCGTACAGTTCCGGAGTCGCCGCGAAAGAGCGGGGACAAGCAGGAAAGCAAATCGGATGAATGAAACTCCGGAAAACGGAGCGGAAAACGTCTGGTAAGCTGGAAACACGAAAGAACGAAGCGCCCGGAGGGCCGGTGTG
>NZ_JBHXKE010000223.1:0-15451 GCF_042722765.1 Kitasatospora sp. NPDC058406 | reverse complement strand
GCCCCGGGATGACCCGGGGCCGGCAGAGCGGCCCGACGCCCGCCCCGACGGGGCGGAGATTCCGGTCCGTCCGGTTGACGCCCGGTCAGGGCGTCCGCCGGTCCGGCCGGTCGGTACGTACGGTCGGTCAGCGGCCGAGTCGGCCGCGCACCATGCCCAGCATGGCGTTCAGCTCCTCGATCCGCAGCCGCTTCGCGATGAGCACGAAGACGGCCAGCTGGAGCCCGCCGGCCACGACGACGGTGAGAATACTGCCGATCCAGCCGTCGAGCACCTGCTGGACCGCCAGGCTCGCGCCGATGCCGACCAGGGCACCCGGAACGCAGGCCGCCGTCAGGCGGGTGTAGGTCCGGCTGATCCGCTTGGTGTCCAGGCCGCCGATCTTCTTCTTCAGCTTGGGCACCGCCACCATCACCCCGATGGCGTAGGCGAGGCCGTAGCCGAACGCCATGCCGACCACCGTCCATTCGGAGGGCAGGGCGAACCAGCAGACCAGCGAGAAGCCGGCCTGGCAGACCGCCACCCAGACGGTGTTGGAGAACGGGGTGCGGGTGTCCTCGTAGGCGTAGAAGCCGCGCAGCATCACGTACTGCGCCGAGTACGGGATCAGGCCGAGGGCGAACGCGGAGAGCATCAGCCCCACGTTGGTCGCGCTGTCCAGCGCGGCCTCGCCGCCGCCCACCGCGTAGATCGCCCGGCCGATCGCCGGGCCCAGGGCCAGGAAGAGGAAGGCACCGGGGACGACCGCCACCGCCGTGGTGCGCAGCCCGTACGAGATGTCGTCGCGGACGGCGCCGGCGTCCTCGTCGGCGGCCGCGCGGGAGAGCCGGGGGAGCACCGCGCTCATGATCGAGACGGTGATCACGGCCTGCGGGAGCTGCCAGATCAACAGGGCGTTGGAGAACGCGGCGAGACCGACGCCGTTGTGGCCGCCCTTCTCGGCGGCGCTGCCGGCGGCGGTGGCCAGCTGGGTGATGACCAGGTAGCCGGCCTGGTTGGCGAGGACGAAGAAGAACGTCCACTTGGCCAGCCGGGCGGCCTTGCCCAGACCGTGACCGCGCCAGTCGAAGCGCGGCCGGAAGGAGAAGTCGGCCGCCCGCAGGTACGGGATCATCGCCAGCGCCTGGACGACCAGGCCGACCAGGGTGCCGATGCCGAGCAGCCGGACGCCCTCGGGGCTGATCGTCTCCGGGGTGACGTGGGTGGTGCCGAATCCGCCGTAGACCCAGAGGTAGGCGCCGAAGGTGAAGATGACCACGACGTTGTTGAGGACCGGTGTCCACATCATCGCGCCGAACCGGCCGCGTGCGTTGAGGACCTGTCCCATCACCACGTGGATGCCCATGAAGAAGATGGTCGGCAGGCAGTACCGGGCCATGGCCACGGTGGTGTCGGCGCGGGCCGCGTTCTCCATCATCGGGTGCGAGATGAGCTGGACCAGCAGCGGTGCGCCGGCCACGGCCAGCAGGACCACCGCGCCGAGCCCGACCATCACCAGGGTGAGCAGCCGGCTGGCGTAGGCGGTGCCGCCGTCCGCGTCGTTCTTCATGCTGCGGACCAGCTGGGGCACGAAGACGGCGTTGAGCGCGCCGCCGCCGATCAGGATGTACAGCAGGGTCGGCAGGGTGTACGCGGCGTTGTACGAGTCACCCATCACGCCGACGCCGATCGCCGCCGTGATGACCATGGTGCGGACGAAGCCGGTGCCGCGGGAGACGAGGGTGCCGGCCGCCATGATCGCGCTGGAGTTCAGCAGCGAGGCGACCTTGCCGCCGCCGGCCGCCGGGGCGGGAGCGGGGGGCGCGGTGCCGGCGCGCTCCTCGGCGACGATGTCCTCCAGCGGTTCCACCGCGGGCGGCAGCTGGACCGCCGCCACCTGCATGGTGGCCTCCGCCTCGGAGAGCGGCGGGTCGAACTCGATCGGCGGCACGAACGGGCGCGGCCCGTCGGGTCCGTTCCCGTGGCCGTGGCCGTGGCCGTAGCCGTGCGGCGCCTGCGGTGCCTGCGGAGCGTGGGGTGCCTGCGGTGCCTGCCCCGGGTACGCGCCGGCCGGGGGGTACGGCGCGGGCGGGGCGAACGGGCCGGGTGCGGCGGGCGGCGCGGCCGCCGGCCGGCCCGGGGGGTACGGGTGGGCCGGGGACGGCGGGCGGGGCGCCTCCGCGGTCGCCTGGTTGCCGCCGAACAGCGCGTCCACCCCGACGTACTCGGTGGACTCGGAGTCCCAGGTCGAGTGCGCCGGGCCGGGCTGCCACTGCGGCTGCCCGCCCCAGGCACCCGGAGCCGGTGCGGCGGGCGCGGCCGGTCCGGGCTGCTGCTGCTCCCCGCCCTGCCGGCCGTCCTGGGCCGGGGTGTCCCAGCCGGGCTGCACCGGCGGGACGGGGGCGGTGAACGGCGCCGGCGGCACCGGCGTCGGGTAGTCGCCGCCCTGCGGCGGGAGCTGCGGCGGCACGTCGTACGCCGCGGCCTGCTGCTGCGGCGCGGCGGGGCGGGCGGCCCGCAGGCCGTACGGGTCCGGGTCGCCCTGCCGGTCCTGGTACGCGTCGGCCGCGTACGGGTCCTGGGCATAGGTGTCGGCCACGTACCAGTCGCCGGAGGGCGACTCGGCGCCCGGACGGCCCTCACCGCGGCCCGGAGGCCGCTCATCGCTGCGCCCGGTCATGTCACCTCTTCGCTGTCGTGGGGGAGGCCGCCCCGGAGTCGGGCGGTATGGGCGGTGTCAAGGACCAACCTTCTCATCACTGGTGGCCTGATCCCGGCCATCTGCGGTGCTGCCGCGCGGTGTCTGCGCGGCTCCTCCACGTTCGGGGTGTTCCGGGTGTTCCGGCCGCGTCGCGCGTTCCGGGGGCACCGCGGGCCCGGAGCCCTCCGGCCGCCCGGTCCCCCGGCCGGCGTCGCCCGCCGGGCCGCCGGCCGCCGTGCCGTCCGCCGGAGCCGGGGCGAGCGGGGCGTCGCCGACGGGCTCGTCGCCGTCGTCGCCGTCGGCCGTCCGCCGCTTGCGCTGGCGGACGAACCGCAGCGCGGCCAGCAGGAGCAGCACGAGTCCGCCGCCGAAGACGTACAGCACGCCGTTGGTCACCGAGGTGACCTCCACGGTGAACTGCACCGGATCACCGTACGGCTGCGGGTTCGGCCCGGTGGTGAACAGCTGGGCGGTCATGCTGACCGGCCCGTTGTTGTGCGCCTCGGCCGGGAACCGCAGGGTGACGCTCTGCGAGGCCGGCAGCACCAGCTCCTCGGCCGGCACCTCGACCCTGAGCCGGTTGGGCTGGGCCGGGACCAGCACCAGCTTGAGGTTGGTGACCGTCTGGGTCAGGTCGTTGCGGACGCTGACCTGCAGCACACCGGTGTCCCCGGCGAAGGTGATGACCCGCTTCGGCGGCACCTTCACCGCGTCGGTCAGTTCCTTGAGGTAGAGGCCCACGCCCTTCCGGTAGACGCCGCCGGCCGAGCCCTCCGAGCGCCACTGGGTGGACAGCGAGCGGACCATGGCCGCACTGAACGGCCCGCGGACCCGCTGCGGCAGGGTCAGCACCCGCATCAGCGTGTCCAGGTTCGCCTGGATCCGCGTGGTGTCGGTCAGGTCGACGGCGGGCAGCTCCGAGTCCCGGGTCCGGGCCGGGTAGTCCGCGGGCGCCGGGACGGTCGTGTTGGCCCTCGGGTCCGGCGTGAGCTGGGCGAGCACGTCCAGCTTGACCGGGTCGACCCACTTGCCCTCGACGGCGGCCTGGAGCGCGCCGGCCAGCACCTTGGCGTTCGTGGCGGTCAGGTCGCGCGGGGGCATCACCAGCAGGCCGCGCGGGTTCTGCGGCTCCTGCCGGGCGATCACGAAGGTCTCGGAGAGGAACCGCTGGACCGCCCGGGTCTGCTCCTGCGGAGTGACCAGGTCGGTCGCGAAGAGCGCCGAGATCTCCTCGTCGGCGACCAGTGCGGTCTGTCCGTTGCCCATCGGACGCGCGGCGGACGGCGTGTACTTCAGCGCGTCGGACTCGGGCATGCTCGCGCCGTTCACCAGCACCAGGCCGGCGCCGGCCCGCTGGGCGACGGCCGCGATCCGCTGGTCCAGGTAGCCCTGGTAGGGCCAGGCCACGTCGGCGCGGGTGTCCACCGAGAGCCGGCCCTCGACGGTCAGCCGGCCGGCCGTGGCCGCCTTGCCGAGCGCGGTGTCGATGCCGTCCAGCTCGGCGGCGTTGTGCGCGATCGAGGCGAGGTCGGGGTCGGCGTACGGCAGCGCCACCACCTGGCTGCCCGGCTTGGCGACGGCGGCCCGCAGCTTCTCCAGCCAGGCCGTGGCGGCGGCCGTGCCCGTGCCGGGGACGGTGTTGTCCTCCTTGGCCGCGTTGCCCGCGGTGCCGGGCTTCTGCACCCGGTACGGCCGGGTCATCGCGAACGCGGTGTCCAGCAGGTCCGGGTCCACCACCCAGGTCAGCCCCGGCAGCGTGGAGCCCGTCTCGACCAGCGCGTACAGCCGGCCGCCGGGCGCGAACTCGGCGGCCAGGCTGTCGTCGCGCAGCACCGACATGGTCTGGTCGTTGTCGGAGAGGGTCTGCGCGGCCAGCACCGGCGCGTGCACCAGCGGCCACAGGGTGGTGACCTTCGACGGCTGCGCCTCGGTCGACACCGGGTCGTAGGGCAGGAAGGTGCGGGCGATGCCCAGCGGGCGGTCGCGCTGGTTGTCGGCGGTCGAGCCCCAGACGTCCACCGCGAGCTCGTACACGCCCTCCGTGGAGAGCTGCAGGTCGGTCACCGCGACGCTCAGCGTGTACGGCTGGCTCTGGCCCGGGCCGAGCTCGTTCAGCGCGTACTGCGGGCTGTCCAGGGAGATGCCGTCCGTCCGCTCCGGGGTGGTCCGGGCGGCCACCGAGGCCAGCTCGCTGCGGGTGGTGAGCGGCTTGCTCGGCCAGGGCTTGCGGACCGCCGCGTGGGCCGACTTGAGCACCGACCTACCGCCGTTGGTGACGTGCCCGGCGATCGTCACGGTGCCGTTCAGGGCGGCCACCGGCTTGTTCACCGACTCGATGGTCATCACCACCGGGTACTCGGCGGAGACCGTGGACTCCGAGGCCGCGTGCGAGCCGCCGGCCGGGCGCGCGGTCGCCGGGGTGCCCGGAAGCACCGGGACGAGCACCAGCGTGGCGCCGAGTGCGGCGGCCAGCCGTCTGGCGGTCCGGACCACCAGACCCGGACCCGTGCTCCTGGCTCGCTCGCTCATGCGCCCACCTCGCTGCGCTCGGCGGTCGCTTCGCGAAACGCGCCCCCACCTTTGGCTCGCTCGCTCCGCTCGCTCACGCGCTTCGCCCTCGCCGTTCTCGATCGCTCGCTGCTTGATGCCGTGCTGCCCTGCTGCTGCGGCTGTCCCGCCGGCCGTAGGGGGCAGCCGTGGGGATCAGCCGTGAAGAAAATGGCGGTCGTCCGTCGTCCGGTCGGCGTTCCGGCATGCCGCACGGCGGCCCGTCACCGGTGCCCGAGACTCGTTCCACCGGCATGGTAACGATGTGGCGGGGGGTGCGGTGTTGCGGGCCTCGGGGTGAGGCCACGGAAACGCGCGGGCGGCGGGGCCCTCGGGCCACGTACCCTTGTGAGCCGTGTCCACTGCCAATGAGCCCACCGCCCACCAGTCCGGCGTCCATCATTCCAGCACCGCCGTGCAGGCCGTTCCCGGCCTGAGCGAGGCGCAGACCCTCGGCCTGCAGGAACTGCTGCGGGTCTCCCCGGTCGCCGACGAGATCGCCCGCCGGTTCCAGGCGGCCGGTCACCGGCTCGCGCTGGTCGGCGGCTCGGTACGCGACGCGCTGCTCGGCCGGCTCGGCAACGACCTCGACTTCACCACCGACGCCCGCCCGCACGAGGTCCTCAAGCTGGTCCGGGGCTGGGCCGACGCGGTCTGGGACGTCGGCATCGCCTTCGGTACGGTCGGCGCCCGCAAGGACACCCCGGAGGGGTCCTTCCTGATCGAGATCACCACGTACCGCTCGGAGGCGTACGACCGGACCTCCCGCAAGCCCGAGGTGACCTTCGGCGACACCATCGAGGAGGACCTGGTCCGCCGCGACTTCACGGTCAACGCGATGGCCGTGGACCTGCCCGGCCGCGGCTTCGTCGACCCGCACCGGGGTCTGGACGACCTGGAGGCCCGGGTGCTGCGCACCCCGGCCACTCCCGAGGAGTCCTTCTCCGACGACCCGCTGCGGATGATGCGGGCGGCCCGCTTCGCGGCCCAGCTGGACTTCGACCCGGCCCCCGAGGTGATCGCGGCGATGACCGCGATGGCCGAGCGGATCACCATCGTCTCCGCGGAGCGGGTCCAGGCCGAGCTGAACAAGCTGCTGCTCTCCGACCGGCCGGTGAAGGGCCTCCGGCTGCTGGTCGACACCGGGCTGGCCGACCACGTGCTGCCCGAGCTGCCGGCCCTGCGGCTGGAGCGCGACGAGCACCACCGGCACAAGGACGTCTACGAGCACTCGCTGACCGTGCTGGAGCAGGCCATCGACCTGGAGCAGGACGGCCCGGACCTCACCCTGCGGCTGGCCGCGGTGCTGCACGACGTCGGCAAGCCGCGCACCCGCCGGTTCGAGTCGGACGGCCGGGTCTCCTTCCACCACCACGAGGTGGTCGGCGCCAAGATGACCCGCAAGCGGATGCGCGACCTGAAGTACTCGAAGGAGCTCACCGAGGAGGTCTCGCGCCTGGTGGAGCTGCACCTGCGGTTCCACGGCTACGGCGGCGGCGAGTGGACCGACTCGGCGGTGCGCCGGTACGTCGCCGACGCCGGTCCGCTGCTGGAGCGGCTGCACAAGCTGACCCGCTCCGACTGCACCACCCGGAACCGGAAGAAGGCGGCCGCGCTCTCCCGCACCTACGACGGCCTGGAGACGCGGATCGGCGAGCTGAAGGCCCGCGAGGAGCTGGACGCCGTCCGTCCGGCGCTGGACGGCAACCAGATCATGGAGCTGCTCGGCCTGAAGCCCGGCCCCGCGGTCGGCAAGGCGTACAAGCACATGCTGGAGCTCCGGCTGGAGCACGGGCCGATGGAGCACGACGAGGCGGTCGCCGCGCTGCGCGCCTGGTGGGACGCGCAGCAGGACGCCGGCGCGTAGTCCGGAAGGCGATGCCCGGAAGGCGGTAACCAGGGGGCGTGGCCCGGTGGGGGTGGCCGGCACCCTTCCGGGCCACCCCCACCTCGGTACCCGGGGGTCAGAGCTTCTTCAGGCAGAGGACGAAGCTGAGCGCCGACGAGGTGGACTCGCGGGTGTAGGTGCTGTCGGACCCGGTGACGTTCTCGCAGGCCTTGTCACCGTCGCTGGTGGCGTAGACCTTCTTCAGCACCTTGTACTGGGCCCGCGTGTCGGTGCACGGGAGCATGGTGATCCGCGGGTTGGAGTCGTGGGTGGCCGAGGTGCCGTTCTCGTTGCGCAGGCAGTCGCCGGCCTTGGCGTAGTCGATGTCGCTCGCGACCTTGGAGGTGGCCGGCGCGGTGGGCGTCGGCAGCGTCACGGTCGGGGCCGGGGCGGGCGGCAGCGAGAAGGACGGCGGGAACGTCGGGGTCGGGATGACCACCGCCGTCGGCGAGGGCAGCGTCAGCGGGGGGTAGTCGTACCGGTCGCGGTCGTGCCGGCTGCCGAGGAACGCCCCGGTGGCCGTCAGGACGATCAGGGTGCCGATCGAGAGCACCGGCAGCAGCAGCATCAGCATGTGCGGCCGCTTGGTCAGCGGGACGCCCGGGTCGAGCTGCGGGCCGTGGGTGCCGGGTACCGGCGGCGGCAGGTCCTTGATCTTGTTGTGGGCCGCCAGGTTCCGCAGCAGCGTGACCACCGTGAAGATCCCGGAGAGATAGCTCCACCAGCCCTGCACCAGGGTGCGGGCGGACATGTCGCGGACCACCGCGGTGCCGCAGGTGCGGCAGAACGGTCCCGGCTGCTTCAGGAACCGCATCACGATGATGATGCCCTGGTGGCCCCGGACGGTGGTGTCGACGGCCGGGAAGCCGCCGCAGAACCGGCAGACCGGGCCGCCCTGCGGCGCGTACCCGTAGGCGGGACCGGGCTGCGGGCCCTGGGCGCCCGGGTAGCCGTAGCCGGCGGCCGGGGGCGGCGGCGCGGGGTAGCCGTAGCCGGGCGGGGGCGGGGTGCCCGGCGGCGGGGCCTGCTGCCCGGCGTAGGGGTTGCCGGCGTACGGGTTGGAACCGTCGGCGGGCGGCGGTGCGCCGTACGGCATCTGGGGCGGAACGGACATCGGGATCCCCCGGAATGGTCTGAGGTGGCGAGCGGTCAGGACTTCTTGACCGGCGGGGTGCCGGCGAGCGGGCCGAGGCAGAGCACGTACCGCTTCTTGTTCCAGCGGCGACCGCTCTTGCCCGAGACGGTGCTGGTGGTGCCGACGGTCTCCCGGCACCGGGTGGTGTCGGTGGTGGACTCGAACTTGGCCAGCACCTTGTAGTTCGCCTTGGCGTCGGTGCACTTGACCACGGACACGTCGCGGGAGCCGCTCGCCTTGACGCAGTCGCCGGCCTTGGCGCTGCTGGCGCTCGGGCCGGTGACGAAGTAGCCGATGATCAGGGCGATCACGCCCAGCACCACGCCGACCGCCTTCAGCCGGGCCTTGCCGCGGCCCTTGCGGGCCGGCTCGCCGGGCGGAGCGGCCGGCGGGTAGCCGTGCTGCGGCGCCTGGCCGTAGGGGGCCTGCGGGTACGGCTGGGCCTGGGGGTACGGCTGCCCCTGCGGGGGCTGCTGGTACGGCGCACGGTCCTGCGGACCGGGCGGGTAGCCGCCCTGCGGGTACGGGGGCGCGGGCGGAGCCGGCTGCGGGGCGGCCGGGTAGCCGTAGCCGGGCGGCGGGGCACCGTAGCCGGCGGCCACCGGCTGGGGCTGCCCGTACGGCGGGGGAGCCGGGGCGCCGTAGGGCTGCGGCGCCGGCGGATGGCCGTACTGCTGCGGTGGCCCGTACGGGCCGGGCGGTGTGCTCATCAGATTGTCCCCCGAGGCAGAGTGCTGTCGCTGCGACAGATCTGACGTACCTTAGCGACTCGCGCCGACGGCGCCCGGCCGCAGGGGGCGGCGGTGCTCAGGACGCCTGGTCACCGGGGAGGGGGCCGGTTCGCCGGGCCGTGCGCAGGTAGAGGACGGCGGCCAGCGCGTACACCGCGGACACCCCCAGGACGACGGTGACCGAGCGGCCGGAGAGCGGCAGCACCAGGGCGGTGACCAGTGCGGCGGCCACGAAGGCGACGTTGAAGAGCACGTCGTAGATGGCGAAGACCCGGCCGCGGTACTCGTCCTCGACCGACTCCTGGACGACGGTGTCGGCGCAGATCTTGGTGCCCTGGGTGACCACGCCGAGCAGCAGCGCGGCGATCAGGCAGGGCACCAGGGAGAAGTGCAGGCCCAGCGCGGGCACGAAGACCACCGGGGCCGCCAGGCAGAGCGTCATCCAGCCCGCCAGCCCGAGCCGGCGGGTGCACCACGGGCTGATCACCGCCGCGACGAAGAACCCGGCGGCGGAGAGACCGACCGCCTGGCCCAGGGTGACCAGCCCGGCCGTGCTGTCCGCCGGGTCGTTGAAGGTGTAGCGGGCGAGCATCACCACGACGACGATCAGGACGCCGTAGCAGAACCGGGCCGCGGTGACCGCCGCCAGCGCGTGCGCCGCCGGGCGGCAGTCCCGCACCAGGTGGGTGACGGCCGCGCGCAGCTCGCGGGCGGCCTGGGCCAGGGCCCGGCCCAGCGCCGGACGGCCGGGGTGGCTCTCGGGGCCGAGCAGGTCCTTGTCCATCCGGAGCGCCGCCACCGCCGCCGAGAGGTAGAGCAGCGCGGCGACGCAGACCAGGGCCGCGTCGGCCCGCGATCCGGGGGGCATCACCTGGTGGAGCAGGAAGCCCACTCCGCCGCCGCAGGCCGCGGCGACCGTGCCCAGGGTGGGGGAGAGGGCGTTGGCGGTGACCAGCTGCTCCTGGCTCACCACCCGGGGCAGCGCGGCGGAGAGGCCGGCCAGGATGAACCGGTTGAGTGCGGTCACCAGCAGGGCGGAGGCGAAGAACAGCCAGGTCGGTGCCTGGGCCAGCAGCAGGGCGCCGGTGACCAGGCCGAGCCCGAACCGGGCCAGGTTGCCGACGTACAGGACCTGTCGGCGGCGCCAGCGGTCCAGCAGCACGCCGGCGAACGGGCCGATCACCGAGAACGGCAGCAGCATCACGGCCAGCACCGAGGCGATGTCGGCGGGGGAGGACTGCTTCTCCGGCGAGAAGACCACGTAGGCGGCGAGCGAGACCTGGAAGACGCCGTCGGAGAGCTGGGAGAGGACACGGGCGGTCAGCAGCCGGCGGAAGTCGCGGCCGCGGAGCAGGTCGAGGAGGGTGGCGCGGTGCGCGGTCTGGTGGGTGCTGCCGTTCTCCGTGATCGCCACCTGCCCAGGGTGCCATGGAACCGGTCGGTGTTTCACGTGAAACATGAGCCGGGAAAAGGTGAACGGGCCCACGGTGGTTGACCGTGGGCCCGTTTCCGTGCGGGCGGGCCGTCGGTTCAGTGCCCGACGGCCGCGGATCCCGCGGTGATCAGCGCTCGACCTCGCCGCGGATGAACTTCTCGACGTTGTCCTTGGCCTCGTCGTCGAAGTACTGGACCGGCGGGGACTTCATGAAGTACGAGGAGGCCGAGAGGATCGGGCCGCCGATGCCGCGGTCCTTGGCGATCTTCGCGGCGCGGACGGCGTCGATGATGACACCGGCGGAGTTCGGGGAGTCCCAGACCTCCAGCTTGTACTCCAGGTTCAGCGGGACGTCGCCGAAGGCGCGACCCTCCAGGCGGACGTACGCCCACTTGCGGTCGTCCAGCCAGGCCACGTAGTCCGAGGGACCGATGTGGACGTTGCGGGCGCCCAGCTCGCGGTCGCGGATCTGCGAGGTGACGGCCTGCGTCTTGGAGATCTTCTTGGACTCCAGGCGCTCGCGCTCGAGCATGTTCTTGAAGTCCATGTTGCCGCCGACGTTCAGCTGCATGGTGCGCTCGAGGATGACGCCCCGGTCCTCGAACAGCTTGGCCATCACGCGGTGCGTGATGGTCGCGCCGACCTGGGACTTGATGTCGTCACCGACGATCGGCACGCCGGCCTCGGTGAACTTGTCCGCCCACTCCTTGGTGCCGGCGATGAACACCGGGAGGGCGTTCACGAAGGCGACCTTGGCGTCGATGGCGCACTGGGCGTAGAACTTCGCCGCCGCCTCGGAACCGACGGGCAGGTAGCAGACGAGGACGTCGACCTGGCGGTCCTTGAGGATCTGGACGACGTCGACCGGGGCCTCGTCGGACTCCTCGATGGTCTCCCGGTAGTACTTACCCAGGCCGTCGAGGGTGTGGCCGCGCTGGACGGTGACGCCGGTCGGCGGCACGTCGCAGATCTTGATGGTGTTGTTCTCACTGCTGCCGATGGCGTCGGCCAGGTCGAACCCGACCTTCTTGGCGTCGACGTCGAAGGCGGCGACGAACTCCACGTCACGGACGTGGTACTCGCCGAACTGGACGTGCATCAGCCCGGGGACCTTGCCGGCCGGGTCGGCGTCCTTGTAGTACTCGACACCCTGCACCAGCGACGCGGCGCAGTTGCCGACGCCCACGATGGCTACGCGAACCGAACCCATTTCCGGTTGCTCCCTGTGATCTCATGAGCGCCGCCGAAGATCGGCGGTGCTCGTCCTGCTTCTTCGATGACTGCTGATGGGCGCGAGGCGCCCACTCCTGCCGCGTGCGGCACAGGGCTGACGCGGTGTCAGCGCTCCTGCTCGGAGCGCCCCGGGCGGTCGTACGGTGGCCCGGGAGGGTCCGAGGACCCGTCCTCCTGGCCACGGCCGTCCGAAGTCTTGGTTACTGCGGGGCCGGTCCCGTCGGTGGACGGTCCGGTCCGGCCGGTGCGGTTGGCCCGCTCGGTCTCGATCAGCTCGTTGAGCCAGCGGACCTCACGCTCCACCGACTCCAGTCCGTGCCGCTGAAGCTCGACGGTGTAGTCGTCGAACCGCTCGCGGGCGCGGGCCAGTGAGTTGCGCATCCGCTCCAGGCGCTCCTCCAGCCGACTGCGGCGGCCCTCCAGGACGCGCATCCGCACGGCCCGGTCGGTCTGGCCGAAGAAGGCGAAGTGCACACCGAAGTGCTCGTCCTCCCAGGCGTCCGGGCCGGAGTCGGCGAGCAGCTCCTCGAAGCGCTCCTTGCCCTCGGGGGAGAGCCGGTAGACGATCTTGGACCGCTTGCCGTTGAGCGCGGTGGCCGGGACGTACTCGACCTCCGGGTTGTCCTCGACCAGGAAGCCCTGAGCCACCAGGCTCTTCAGGCAGGGGTAGAGGGTCCCGTAGGAGAAGGCGCGGAACGAGCCGAGCAGGACGTTGAGCCGCTTGCGCAGCTCGTACCCGTGCATCGGGGCGTCGTGGAGCAGGCCGAGAACGGCGAACTCCAGCACTCCTGAGCGCCTGCCCACTGCCGTCGTCCTCCCTTCCTCGCCTGGTCCGCGACCCGCCGTGTCCGGCGGTATGCCGCTCCGATGTATCGGCTCGATATATCGAGAACAGTAAACCTGGGTCCCCGAACGGGCAAGGGGGGCGCGCGTGAATGTGATCACAAGGCGGCGCGCGGGTGTCCTTGGCAACGGCCGTGTAATGATCTGCAGTCGTTTTATGGGTATTGGGGATTGATGCCCGATTAGTTCGGATTCAGTGCTGCGTACGCTGTCGCGTGTGCACGAGGACCACCTCCGGGGTTAGGGCGGTTGCGGGCATCGGACGTGAACCCTGCCTTCAGGCTCGACCGGCCTGGCGAGGAGTACCTGGAACATGAGTGAACGACGGCGGAGGTCGCCTGGTGGCGGCGGGCAGCCTCCGGGCGGCGACAGCGGACGCCCGGACGGAGCGGGGAGCGACGAGGTCGCCTCGGAGGGCCTCGGCCGCCGGCGCCCGCCCGGCATGCGGGAGACCGCCCAGCAGCCCCGGATGACCCGTGCCGAGATGCGCAAGGCGTCCCAGAAGGGTGGCCGGCGCGGCGGTGCGGCCGGTACCGGCCCTGCCGCGGGCGGTCCCGGCGGTCCCGGCGGCCCGGGTGCCGTCGGTGGACCCGGCGCCTCCGGCGGTGCACCCGGCAAGAAACGGTTCATCGACTACCCCCGTTTCGGCAAGCAGGGCTTCCGCCGCTGGCTGCCGTCCTGGCGGCTCTGGCTCAGTGCGTTCCTGCTCGTCTTCGCCACCGGCGTCGGCGGTATCTACTTCGTCTACCAGTCGACGAAGATCCCGCCGCTCAACGCCCTGGTGAACGACCAGAACAACATCTACTACTGGGCCGACGGCACCGAGATGGTCCGCAAGGGCGAGACCAACCGCCAGATCGTCGAGCTCGCGGACATCTCGCCCACCCTGCAGAACGCGGTCATCGCGGCGGAGAACGAGACCTTCCGCACCGACAGCGGCATCGACCCCAAGGGCATGACGCGCGCCGTCATCAACATGGCCAAGGGCGGCGAGACGCAGGGCGCGTCCACGATCACCCAGCAGTACGTCAAGAACGCCTACCTGACGCAGGAGCAGACCCTCTCCCGCAAGGTCAGGGAGTTCTTCATCACGCTGAAGATCAATCAGGACCAGTCCAAGGAGGAGATCCTCAAGGGCTACCTCAACACCAGCTGGTTCGGCCGCGGTGCGACCGGTGCGCAGGCGGGGGCCCAGGCCTACTACGGCGTCAACGCCAAGGACCTGAACCTCTGCCAGAGCGCGATGCTGGCCGGGCTGCTCAAGGGCGCCGCGTACTACGACCCGACGATCAAGGCGAACCGCCCCCGCGCCGAGGAGCGCTGGAAGTGGATCCTGGACCGGATGGTGGAGACCAAGAACGCCACCGCCGAGGAGCGGGCCAAGTGCACGGCCTTCCCGGACCCGATCAAGCAGGTGCCCCCGGCCAACATGAACGGCCAGATCAGCTACCTGGTCGAGACCGCCAACAAGTTCGTCATGGTCAAGGACCCGACGATCGACCAGCGGGCGATCGAGAAGGGCGGCTTCAAGATCTACACGACCTTCGAGAAGGACAAGGTCGAAGCCCTCAAGAAGGCCGTGGACGACGTCAGGGCCGAGACGCTGAACCCGCAGAAGCGCCCCGACAACGACAACTTCGTCCAGTTCGGCGCGGCGAGCATCCGCCCCGGTGACGGCGCGCTCGTCGCCATCTACGGCGGCGACGGCGTGGAGAACGGGCACCACGACAACAACGCCGACGCCCAGGGCGTCCAGGTCGGCTCGACCTTCAAGCCCTTCGTGCTGGCGGCCGCCATGCAGAGCGGTGTGCTGACCCAGACCGACGACAAGGGCAAGCCGAAGCGGATCAACGCCGACAGCCGCTACCTGTCCGACGACCTCTCGGAGATCCGCAAGGCGGACGGCTCGCTGGTGCTCGACGACAAGGGCAAGCCGTACCGGCAGAAGAACGAGGAGAAGGGCAAGCGCGGCTACGTCTCCCTGCGGCTCGCGATGCAGTGGTCGTGGAACGTGCCCTTCGTCCAGCTGAACCAGGACGTCGGCGGGCAGAACGTGGCCGCCGTCGCCGAGGCGATGGGCGTCCGCAAGGAGAACCTCGCCGCCGAGGCCAACACCACGACCTTCCCGCTCGGTGTCTCCACCATCAGCCCGATCCGGATGGCCGACGCCTACGCGACCCTGGCCGCCAGCGGGAAGCAGGCGGACCCGTACTCGGTGACCAAGGTCCTGGTGGACGGCAAGGAGCGCCCCGGCTTCGGCGGCAAGCACGAGCCCAAGCAGGCGCTGGAGCCGGCCGTCGCCGACAACGTCACCGACGTGCTGGTGAACGTGGCGAAGAACGGTACCGGCAAGAACTCCAACGCGCTGGGCCGCCCGGTGGCCGGCAAGACCGGTACCACCGACCAGAACAAGTCGGCCTGGTGGGTCGGCTACACCCCGCAGCTGTCCACCAGCGTGGCGATGTGGCGCGAGGACCCGACCCAGCACGAGCGGCTCTCGCTGAACGGCACCGGCGGCAAGGACTCGGTGCACGGTGGTGACACCCCGACCGACGTCTTCACGCGGTACATGAAGGCGGCGCTGGCCAACGAGAAGAAGCTGGACTTCCCGACACCGCAGCCGGTCGGCTCCCAGGTCGACTCCTCCGGTGCGCCGAGCACGGCGAGCGCCACGCCGACGCCCACCACGACCGAGACCATGCCGACCGTGCCGCCGGACCCGAACGCCCAGCAGCCGACCCAGCCCCCGGTCACCCAGGGCCCGGTCTGCGTCCCCGGCGTGGACTGCCCGGGGACGGTGCCGGTACCCCCGGTCCCGACCAGGAGCAGCCCGGCGACCACCGGCGGCGGCAACACCGGCGGCGGCAACGGAGGCGGTGGCAACACCGGCGGCAACGGCAACGGTGGCAACACCGGCGGCGGCGGCGTCTCGCCGACCTGCATCATCGGCAACATCGGC
>NZ_JBHXKE010000222.1:0-15472 GCF_042722765.1 Kitasatospora sp. NPDC058406 | reverse complement strand
GCCGGACGGCCACCACCTGCGGTTTTCTGTCGGTGGGACCTGGTAGTACTTGGGGCGATGAGCAGCACGCAGGGGAGTGACGAGGGCGGGGCGCCGGAACAGCTGGCGTTCATCCGGGAGACGGTCCGCCGGGCCAAGCCGCGCACCTGGCACGGGGCCAAGCGGGCCGAGCACCTGCCGGTGGCCCGGGTGGTCGTCGACAAGGGCGTCCTCACCATCGACAAGTTCTTCGACTACGCGGTGCCCGCCGCGATGGCGGAGGAGGCGCAGCCCGGCGTCCGGGTCCGGGTGCGCTTCGGGGCGCGCGTGGTCAAGGGGCAGCGCGAGGGCGGGGAACTGCACGACGGGTTCGTCGTCGCCCGGCTGGAGAAGAGCGACTTCCCCGGACCGCTGGCCCCGCTCGCCCAGGTCCTCTCGCCCGAGCCGGTCCTCACCCCGCAGCTGCTCCGGCTCTGCCGCACCGTCGCGGACCGGTACGCAGGCACCCTCGCCGACGTCCTCCAGCTGGCCGTCCCGCCCCGGCACGCCAAGGCCGAGGCCGAGCCCTCGCCGCCGCCGGGCCCCCGCCCGCCCGTGCCGGAACCCGGCGGCTGGTCGCGCTACCCGGCCGGACCCGACTTCCTCACCGCGCTGGCCGCCGGCGGCGCGCCGCGCGCCGTCTGGACGGCGCTGCCCGGACCGGGCTGGCCGTACGAGGTCGCCCGCGCCGTCGCCGCCACCCTGGCCGGCGGGCGCGGCGCCCTGGTCGTCGTCCCGGACGGGAAGGCGGTCGCCCGGGTCGACCGGGCGCTGACCGAGCTGCTCGGCGAGGGCATGCACGCCACCCTGGCCGCCGACCTCGGCCCGCGCGAACGCTACCGGCGCTGGCTCATGGTCAGCCGGGGCTCGGTGCACGCCGCCGTCGGCACCCGGGCCGCCATGTTCGCGCCCGTCCGCGACCTCGGGCTGGTCGTCGTCTGGTCCGACGGCGACTCCAGCCACAGCGACCCGCGCGCCCCGCACCCGCACGTCCGCGAGGTGGCCCTGCTGCGCGCCGCCGAGGAGGGCGCCGCCGTGCTGCTCGGCGGGCACGTGGTCACCGTGGAGGGCGCGCAGCTGGTGCGGACCGGTTGGGCCCGGCCGCTGGCCGCCGACCGGGAGACCGTCCGGACGGTCGCGCCGCGGGTGCGGACCGTCACCGACCAGGACCAGCACCGGGACGCCGCCGCGCAGGCCGCGCGGCTGCCCTCGATCGCCTGGGAGGCGGCCCGGGAAGGGCTGGCGGCCGGCGGGCCGGTGCTGATCCAGGTGCCCCGGCGCGGCTACGTGCCCCGGCTGTCCTGCGGCCGCTGCCGCACGCCGGCGCGTTGCCGGCGCTGCGAGGGCCCGCTGGAGGCGGCCGGCGCCGACGCCCCGCTGCACTGCGGGTGGTGCGGGGAGGAGGAACGGGACTGGCACTGCCCCGAGTGCGGATCGTTCCGGCTGCGGGCCTCGGTGGTGGGGGCGCGGCGGACGGCGGAGGAGCTGGGCAAGGCGTTCCCGCAGGTGCCCGTGCGGACCTCCGGGCGGGACGCGGTGCTGACCACGGTGCCGGACGAGCCCGCGCTGGTGATCTCCACCCCCGGCGCCGAACCGGTGGTCGAGAGCGGCAACGGCTACGCGGCGGCGCTGCTGCTGGACGGCTGGGCGTTGCTCAGCCGCCCGGACCTGCGGGCGGGGGAGGAGACGCTGCGGCTCTGGCTGGCCGCCGCGGCGCTGGTGCGGCCGTCGACCGAGGGCGGCACGGTGGTCGTCGTCGCCGAGCCGACCACGCGGCCGGTGCAGGCCCTGGTGCGCTGGGACCCGATGGGGCACGCGGGGCTGGAGCTGGACGAGCGGGCGCAGCTGCACTTCCCGCCGGTGGCGCGGATGGCCTCGGTGGCGGGCAGCCCGGCGGCCGTGGCCGACCTGCTGGGGCTGATCCGGCTGCCGGAGGGGGCGGACGTGCTCGGGCCGGTGCCGGTTCCGGCGTTGCGGGGGGAGGAGCAGGAGCGTGCGCTGCTGCGGGTCCCGCCCGGGCAGGGCGCGGCGCTGGCGGCGGCGCTGAAGGCGGCGCAGATCGCGCGGATCGCGCTGCGCACGCCGGAGGCGGTGAAGGTGCGGATCGATCCGACGGACATCGGGTGAGGGGCGGGACGGGCTGAGCCGCCCCTCAGCCCGGTGGCCGGTGGGTTGGTCAGCCGCGGAGGGGGACGCCGGGGCGGTCCAGGGGGGAACGGTCGATCGGCGTGCGGTCGATCGGGGTTCGGTCGAGGGCGGTGCGGTCCAGGGCGGTGCGGTCCAGGGTGGAGCGGTCGAGGGCGGTGCGGTCGAGGGTGGAGCGGTCGATCGGGGGGCGGTCCAGGCTGCCGCGCTCCATCGCGGCCCGGTCCAGGCTGCTGCGGTCGAGCCCGCCCTGGCGGGCGGCCGGGACGGTGGCGGCGAGGCCGGTCGGGGCGGGTGCGGGGGCCGGGTTGTGGCCCGGAGCGTGCGCGGCGGGCAGGTCCTCGGAGCGGTCCGGGCGGCTCGGGTTCGGCACGGTGCCGCCCGCGGCCAGCAGTTCGCCGGCCGGTCGGCGCATCCCGTAGCGCCGGTGCACCGCCTGCTTGGTGACCCCGAGAGCGGAGCCCACCGAGTCCCAGGAGAAGCCCAGCGCGCGGTCGAACTCGACCGCCGCCGCCACCAGCGTCTCCACGCTCTCCCTGAGTTCCTGCGCCAGGCGCACCGTCGGCGCGGGGGCGCGCCCGTAGACGACGAACCCCGCCGAGGTGCTCGGCCGGCGGGGCCGGTAGACGTTGCCCAACTGGGCGGTGAGCGTCCGCAGCGCGTCGACCTGCCGCCTCACCCGCTCGATGTCCCGCACCAGCAGGTGCAGGCTCGCCCGCGCCCGGGCGTCGTGGTTGATCTGCTCGGCCATGGCCTACGTGCCACCTTCCGTACGGTTCGGCTCGACCGGAGCGCCCTTCCCGCGCGCTCCGGCGTTGGTCAATCCCACTTGACCAACGCCGGACCGCCCACCGGGGTCACGCGGCAAGGTGGGTCGGGATATGCCAGAAACCGGCACGGACGGATTGCATAGACTGATCGGCGGCCGATCCCGACGGCCGAAGCCAGCCGCCCGCACCCGACCAGCACCCCGACGGACAGGAGCCCGCATCCGTGGCGATCCAGCCGATCCGCATCTTCGGAGACCCCGTCCTACGGGCCACCGCGCAGCCCGTCACCACCTTCGACAAGGAACTCCGGAACCTCGTCAAGGACCTCACCGACACCATGCTCGACGCCCCGGGTGCCGGTCTGGCCGCGCCTCAACTCGGCATCTCCCTGCGGGTGTTCACCTACCACGTGGACGGCGTCACCGGTCACCTGATCAACCCGGACCTGTCGCTGAGCGACGAGGAGCAGGAGGGCCCCGAGGGCTGCCTCTCGCTGCCCGGCCTGCGCTACGACACCCGGCGCTCGTACGGAGTCGTCGCCAAGGGCTTCGACATGCACGGCGAACCGGTCACCGTCGAGGGCACCCAGTTGCTCGCCCGCTGCATCCAGCACGAGACCGACCACCTCGACGGCATCATCTTCATCGACCGCCTGGACACCGAGCAGCGGAAGGCCGCGCTCAAGGCGATCCGGGACTCCGACTGGGGCAGCGGCCCCGCGCCGGTGGTCAAGGTCTCCCCGCACAGCACCTTCGGCTCGGCGCGCTGACCGTCCCGGCCCGCGCCGCTCCGCCCGTTCCCTCCCCGACCCGGTACCACCCCGACCCGGCACCGCCCGGGCCCGGTACCACCCCGACCAGTACAGCCGGGCTCCGTACAGCCCGGACCCGGTACAGCAGAAAGGCACTTGATGCGCCTCGTGTTCGCCGGCACCCCCGAGGTCGCCGTTCCCGCCCTGGACGCCCTGCTCGCCTCCGACCGGCACGAGGTCGTCGCGGTGGTCACCCGCCCCGACGCCGTCTCCGGACGTGGCCGCAAGCTGGTCGCCAGCCCCGTCGCCCAGCGCGCGGAGGAGGCCGGGATCGAGGTCCTCAAGCCGGCGAAGCCGAGCGACCCCGACTTCGTCGCCCGCCTCACCGAGCTCGCCCCCGACTGCTGCCCGGTCGTCGCCTACGGCGCGCTGCTGCGCCCGGGCACCCTGGAGATCCCCGTACACGGCTGGGTCAACCTGCACTTCTCGCTGCTCCCCGCCTGGCGCGGCGCCGCCCCCGTCCAGCACGCGGTGATGGCCGGCGACGAGGTCACCGGCGCGTCCACCTTCCTGATCGAGCAGGGCCTGGACTCCGGGCCGGTCTACGGCGTGCTCACCGAGGAGGTCCGCCCCACCGACACCAGCGGCGACCTGCTCGGCCGCCTCGCGCACTCCGGGGCCCGCCTGCTCGTCGCCACCATGGACGGCATCGAGGACGGCGCCCTGCACGCCCGCCCGCAGCCCGGTGAGGGCGTCACGCTCGCGCCGAAGATCAGTGTCGAGGACGCCCGGATCGACTGGACCACCCCCGCCCTGCGGATCGACCGCGTGGTGCGCGGCTGCGCCCCCGCCCCCGGCGCCTGGACGCTCTTCCGCGGCGAGCGGCTCAAGGTCACCGGCCCGGTCGGGCTGCTGCCGGGCTCCGCGGAGCTGGCCCCCGGTGAGCTGGCCGTCGGCAAGAACTCCGTCCGGGTCGGCACCGGGAGCCACGACGTCGAGCTGGGCGAGGTGCGACCGCAGGGGAAGAAGGCGATGCGGGCCGCGGACTGGGCGCGCGGCGCGCGGATCGAGTCCGGCGAGCGGCTCGGCGAGGAGCCGATCGGGGAGCCGGGCGCGTAGTCCGGCGGTCGGTCCGGAGAGGCCCCGGCCCGGGGCGGTCCCGCCGGTGAGCCCGCGGTCCGGGTTTCGCGTTACTGTTCCAGAGATCCCGGGATCCGGAGATCCCGAGATAACCCCCGCAGCACTTTGAGGCACATCCCATGAGCACGCCCAGCAGCACCCCCGGCACCCGCGGCGCCAAGCAGGCGCCCCGTCCGCACCGCCGGCCGAAGAAGGACCCGGCGCGGATCGTCGCCTTCCGCGCCCTGCGCGCCGTCGACGAGCGTGACGCCTACGCCAACCTGATCCTGCCCTCGCTGCTCCGCGAGGCCGAGCAGAAGGGCATGGACCGGCGCGACGCGGCGCTCGCCACCGAGCTGGTCTACGGCACCCTCCGCCTCCAGGGCACCTACGACGCGGTCATCGCCGCCTGCATCGACCGGCCGCTGAGCAAGGTCGACCCGCCGGTCCTCGACGTGCTCTCGCTCGGCGCCCACCAGCTGCTCACCACCCGCATCCCCAGCCACGCGGCCGTCTCGGCCACCGTCGAGCTGGCCCGGGTGGTGCTCGGCGACGGCAAGGCCAAGTTCGTCAACGCCGTGCTGCGCCGGATCAGCGCCCACGACCTCGACGAGTGGATCGGCCTGGTCGCCCCGCCGTACGAGAAGGACGCCGAGGACCACCTCGCCGTCGTCCACTCGCACCCGCGCTGGGTGGTCGCCGCGCTCTGGGACTCGCTCGGCCGCTGGCAGCCCGACGCCTCCGGGCGCGCCGCGGTGGAGGAACTGCTGCGCGCCGACAACGAGCGCCCCGAGGTCACCCTGATCGCCCGGCCCGGCCGGGCGACCGTCGGTGAGCTGGCCGAGGCGCTGCCCGAGGCCGAGCCGGGCCGCTGGTCCCCGTTCGCGCTCCGGCTCGCCGAGGGCGGCGACCCGGGTGCGCTGGCGGCGGTCCAGGAGAACCGGGCCGGTGTCCAGGACGAGGGCAGCCAACTGGTCGCCCTCGCCCTCGCCGCCGCCCCGCTCGACGGCCCCGACCGGCTCTGGCTGGACGGCTGCGCGGGCCCCGGCGGCAAGGCCGCGCTGCTCGCCGCGCTCGCCGCCGAACGCGGCGCCGCGCTGGTGGCCAGCGAGAAGCAGCCGCACCGGGCCCGGCTGGTCGCCCGCACGCTCGCCGGCAACCCCGGCCCGTACACCGTCATCGCCGCCGACGGCACCCGGCCGGCCTGGAAGTCCGGCGGCTTCGACCGGGTGCTCGTCGACGTGCCCTGCTCCGGCCTGGGCGCGCTGCGCCGCCGGCCCGAGGCCCGCTGGCGGCGCCGCCCGCAGGACGTCGCCGCCTTCGGCCCGCTCCAGCGCGACCTGCTCACCTCGGCGATCGACGCGGTGCGGGTGGGCGGTGTGGTCGGCTACGCCACCTGCTCGCCGCACCTCGCCGAGACCCGGGCCGTCGTGGACGACGTACTGCGGGCCGAGGGCGGCAGGGTCGAGTGGATCGACGCACGACCGCTGCTGCCGGGCGTCCCGGCCCTGGGGGAGGGGCCGGACGTCCAGCTCTGGCCGCACCTGCACGGGACGGACGCGATGTACCTGGCGCTGCTGCGCCGTACGGCGTAGCGGGGCGCGGCAGGACGGACGACGGGCCGGGGCCCGGCGGACGGCCCCGGCCCGCCCGCCGCGCCCGGTCGGGCCGTCCACCGGGCCCCGGCGGGCGGTGCGGGTACGGCCTCAGCGGCCGCTGAGCGCCGGCGAGTGGGGTGTCTCCCTGGGCGTCGTGGCGCGGGCCGCAACCGTGGCCGAGCCCGCCGCGTGGGGCCTCGTGGCGGCCGGGAGTGTGGTGGAACCGTTCGGGGCGGTGCTCGGCCCGGCCTGGGAGGTCACCACGCCGCGGACCAGCTCGCGCAGCCAACGATGGCCCGCGTCCTGGTCGTTGCGCGGATGCCAGGCCATGCTCAGTACCACCTCGGGCAGCTCCACCGGCAGCGGGAACGTGGTCAGCCCCAGCGCGGTGGCCGCCGCGCCGCCGAGCCGGGCCGGTGCCAGGCCGACCAGCTCGGTCTCGCGGAGCAGGAACAGTGCCGCGGTGAAGCTCGGCACGATGGTCACCACCCGCCGGGAGAGTCCGACGTCGGCCAGCCGTTGATCGACCGGGCCGGGCCCGCGGCCGTGCCGGGAGACCGCGAGGTGGTCGGCGTTCGCGAACTCACGGGCGGTGGGCGGCGGGCCGACCGTCAGCGGGTGCCCGGTGCGGGCGACGCCGACCAGACCGGTGGTGGTGAGGGGCTCGGTCCGGGTCTCGGGGTCCAGGTGGTCGATCACGCCGACCTCCAGGTCCACCACGCCGTCGCGCATCGCCGTCGTCCCCTCCAGGTGTTCCCCGAGGAAGCGCAGCGTCACGGCCGGCGCCTGCGCGCGGACCGTCTCGACCAGCGTGGAGCCTATCGCCGTCAGCAGGACGTCCCCGGTCTGGAGGGTGAAGCGGCGGTTCAGCTGGGCGGGTTCGGTGGCGGTGTGGGGGACCAGCAGCGCCTGGCCCCGGCTGACCAGCGCCCGGACCTCCGCCCGTAGTTCCACCGCGCGCGGGGTCGGGACCAGGCCGCGGCCGGCCCGGACGAGGATCGGGTCGCCGAGGACGCGGCGCAGCCGCCCCAGGGTGCGGCTCATCGCCGGAGCCGAGGTGTGCAGTCGCTCGGCTGCGCCGGTGACGCTGCCCTCGTCGAGCAGGGCGTCCAGGGCGACGAGCAGGTTGAGGTCGAGATCGGGCATGGGCTTCTCCGCGAGTGTTCGGTCGACTGGGTGGGGGTGGTGGGGGAGGTGGATGACCAGAACTGGAAAGTATGGTGACCAGGCTTTCACTGGAGTGCATGCAGATTCGGCATCTACCGTCGATCGTGACAACTCCCCTTCGGAGTAAAGGATCTGACGCGATGAATGACAATGACATGTTGGCGGTAGCCTGCCAAGGCGGCCGTGTGCTGGTCTTTCTCTCTGCGGACGGCTCTCGGCGGCTCGGTGAGGTGCCGCTGCCGCCCGAGCCGCACGAGATATTGTTCGACGCCGACCGGAGGCTGCTGTACTGCACGGTCACCTACCGCTCGGGCTTCTACGAGCACCACGGCGAGCAGGCTACCGAGTTGGTCCTGATCGATCCGGATCACTGGGTAGTGGTCGAGACCATTGACCTGGCGCCGGAGTGCGCCCCGCACGGGCTGGCGCTCGATGCGGCGCGCGCGCTGTTGTACGTGAGCGTGGAGGCCGGGCCTGCCGGGGACGGGGCGGTGCTCACGGTCGACCTCGCCGCGCGCAAGGTGGTGGAGCGGACCGGGATCGGCGCGCCGGGGCCGCACTGGTTCGCGCTCACGCCGGACGGGACCAAGGGCTACACGACGAACAAGGAGGCCCCGTTCCTCACCGTCGTGGAGACGGCGTCCGGTCCCGGCGGCCGGGGCCGGACCGGGCGGACGGTGGCGGTGCCCGGCAGCGAGGGCATCGCCATGAGTGCCGACGGGCGGTACGCGGTGGTGGCCACGCCGAAGCTGGACCTGACGGGCGCCCTCGCCGCACCGCCCGCCCTGACGGTGGTCGACGTCCGGACCGACCGGGTGGTGCGCACGCTCCCGCTGGCGGCGCCGGCCGTCCCGGTGCACCGGACGGCGGGCGGCCTCGTGCTGGCCGGGGAGGTCCACCTCGCGGCCCCGGCGGCGGACGGCGGGCCGGTGCCGGCGGCCGGGCGGCTGCGGATCTTCGGTGCGGCCGACGGGGGGCACGCGGCACCCGAGGAACTGGTGGAACTGGGGGAGGTGACGGTCGGACAGGTGCCGCTGACCGTCCACTCGTCGCCGGACGGCAGGTTCGGGTACGTCGCCACCATCGCCTCGGACACGGTGACCGTGGTGGACCTGACCGAGCGCCGGGTGGTCCGCGAGGTGGACCTGGGCCGGGGCGCCGGGCCCCACGGGCTGGCGTACGTGCCGGCGCCCCGGTAGCGACGCCGGCACCGCCCCGGGCGTGGCCGATCACGGTGGTGCCCCGCCCGGCGAGCAGGTTCCGCGGTTCGCGGGGTGCGGGCGGGGCGGGGACCTCGTGGTCCCGGGCGTGGCCGCAGGGCGGGGAGGGGGCGCGGGCGCCGGGGGGCGTGGGGTGGGGTGGGGCGACTCGCCGCCGGAGCGGGACGGTTCCCGGCCCGTGGCGGGCCGTCTCGTGCCGGGACGGAAAGGAGCGCGCAGGGTTCTCAGGGCGCGCGAGATGTCTGACGCGCGGGGCGTGCGGCCCGTCCTGGGCGCCCCGTTTCGCCGGTCCCGGGGCGACGGACGGGACCGGTCCTTCCCGGTGGACCGCTGAGGATCCGGCACCTGACGGCCGCTATCGTGCGGGGATGACCACCGGTGCCGGGCTGTTGCCGCTGCTCTTCCTCGACGTCGACGGACCGCTGATCCCGTTCGGGGGCCCGGCCGGGCGGTATCCGGTGTTCCCGCAGAGCGAGGATCCGTCGAATCCGCTGCTGGGGCGGCTCGATCCGGCGCACGGGCGCCGGTTGGCGGCGCTGCCGTGCGAGCCGGTGTGGGCGACGACGTGGGGGCCCGACGCCAATGCGCACCTCGCGCCCCTGCTCGGGCTGCCGGAGCTGCGCGAACTGCCGCAACGGGCGGAGGACGGCGAGGCCGCGGCCGACGCGTGGGCGGGGCTGAGCCCGAAGACGCGCGGGATCGTGGCGTTCGCGGCCGGCCGGGACTTCGTCTGGGTGGACGACGAGATCGGCGGCCCCGACCGGACCTGGGTGGCGCGACACCACCAGGGGCGGGCGCTGCTGTGGTGGGTCGATCCGGCGGTCGGGCTCACGGACGGCGACTACGCGGCGGTCGGGTCCTGGTTGCACGAACGGGCGGGCGGGTAGCGCGAGGACGAGGGCCCGTGGCTTGCCGGACGGGCCGGGGGAGGACTCCCGGAGGGGGCGTGCGGTGGGACGGACGGCGGGTCGGACCGTGGCGGGCTGGGGGGCGGCATGCGCCGTCCTCGGCGCGGCGGTGATGCTGTGGAACCTGGCGGTGGGGTGGCCGTGGGTGACCTGGCCCGCCGTGCTGCTCGGCGCGGGGCTGGTGGCCGCCTCGGCCGGACTGCTCCTCGCTCCCGGTGCGGACCGGTGGTTCGACGCGCTGGTGGTCGGCGGGCTGGCGGCGCTGGTCCTGGTGGCGGTGGGGACCACGGCCGGCACGGCCGGGAACGTCCTGCGGTGGGGGCGGACGACCGAGCGGGTGACGGTCGTGCTCGGGGACTGCCGGGTGACGGACCGGCAGTGGGACGAGGTCGGGGGGTGGTCGGAGCGGGTCGAGTGCCGGCACACCTGGTCGGTCGGCGACCGGGTGTTCGACGAGCGGCGTGCGGCGGACCGCCGGTACCCGGACGGGCACGAGCTGCGGCGGTGGGCCACACCGGGGCGGGCGGAGCTGGACGAGCACGCGTGGACGTCGGTCGCCGTGCCGGGGGCGTTCGCGGTGGTGACGGACGGGCTGGTGCTGTTCCTGGCGTGGGTGGTGGCGTGGAGCCGGGTCCGGGGGCCCGGGAAGCGTGCGGCGGGCGCGGCCGGCCCGGACGGCGCTGCCGACGACGGTGCCCCCGACGGCGGTGCCGGGAGTGTTGAGGGGGCCGAGGACGACGGGGATCCGCGTGTCGGGGACGGGGAGCGTTCGGCGGCGGGTGCGGCGGGCACCTGACGGTCGGCCCCGCGCGGCGGGGGCGCCCTCCTGCTCGGCACGAGCGATCGCGCACCCGTGACCCCGCGCGGCGGAGAACGCGCGGGCGGGGCCGACGGCGTCCGGCGGGCGCACCTGCGGGCCGATCAGCAGGCCGGTGCGGCCCGGTCAGCCCGTGGCGGACCGGGCGGCGCGACGCCGGCGCTTGCCGAGCGGGGCCTGCGAGAGGTCCTCGGACTGGGAGCGGAGGTTCTTGTGACCGTAGCCGCGGTCGTCGAGCCAGGTCCGGGCGGACCGCTCGGCACGGTCGGCCGCTTCGAGGATGTCCTCCTCGGCCTCGCCGGTGTCCTGGAACCGGAAGGTGAAGACGGCGCGCGCGTCGAGGTCGTAGCTGAGGTGCCCCTCGGGGGTGAACGACGCGTGGAGCACGTCGTGCTCGGCGGCTCGGGACCGGAGTTCGGCGAGCTGCTCGGGGGTGAGGCCGTCGAAGACGCCGCGGACGGTGATGCGGAAGGTGCGGGTGGTCATCCGTCGAGCCTAGTGAGGGGCTCGGAGCGGGTGCCACGGGTTTTCGGCGGACGCGGTCCGGCCCCCGCCACGGGGGTGGGCGGGGGCCGGACGTTCGGGGGTGGAGGCGCTCAGACCTCCTCGGGGCCGCCGGCGGTGGTGCGGACGCAGCTGTAGGGGAGCGGGGGGATGCCGTTGAACCCCTGGGTGGTGTAGGCGGTCGAGTAGGCGCCGCAGGAGAGGATCCAGACCGGGTCGCCGGAGGCGGCGTCCCGGGGCACCGGCATGCCGGGGCCCTCGTCGGCGTAGGCGTCGTCGCTGTCGCAGGTGGGGCCGGCGACCACGGCGGGGACGGTCTCCGCGCCGGCCCGGCCGGGGAACTCCAGCCGGTACCGGAGCTCGTCCATCTCGTACAGGCCGTTGAACTTGCCGCAGCTCAGGTAGAGCCAGTGCACCCTCTCGCCGTCGAGCTGTTGACGTTGCGTCAGGCGCGTCACATGGGCGCGGATGGCGCCGTGGTCGGCGACCAGGTGGCGGCCGGGCTCGATCAGGAAGTCCAGCGGCGCGGCGGACGCGTCGCGCAGGCGCTGGATGCCCTCCCGGATCACCGCGAACATCTTGTCCACCGGCGGGTCGAGCGGGCGGCCCTTCCGGTCCAGGACTCCGAGGGCGGGCAGGCCGCCGCCGAGGTTGACGTGGTCCAGCAGGATTCCGCGCCGGCCGGCCTCCTCGACCACGGCGGTCAGGGCTTCCAGGGCGTTCTGCCAGGCCTCCGAGGTGAGCTGCTGGGAGCCGACGTGTACGGAGAGCCCGGCCGGGGTCAGTCCGGCGGCGCGGGCCGCCTCCAGGACCAGGACGGCGTCCTCGGGCGAGCAGCCGAACTTGCGGCTGAGGCCCCAGAGCGCGCCCTCGCCGGTGGTGGCGAGCCGGCAGAAGATCCGGGCGCCGGGGGCGTGCACGGCGATCGCGGCGACGTCCGCCAGGCTGTCGGTCGCGAAGTCCCGGACGCCGAGCCCGTACGCCTCGGCGATCTGGCGGTCCGACTTGATGGTGTTGCCGTAGTGGATCCGGTCGACCGGGACGCCGGTGCGCAGGGCCTGGGCGATCTCCTGGGGTCCGGCCGCGTCGAAGCCGGAGCCCCGTGCGGCCAGGGCCGCCAGCACCTCGTCCACCGGACAGGCCTTCATGGCGAACCGGACAGCGACATCCGGCAGTTCGCGCAGCAGGGCGTCGTACTGGGCCTCGATGCCGTCCAGGTCGAGGACGAGTCGGTCGTCCTCACCGGTGGCCAGGGCGGCGCGCAGCCGGTCGTACTCAGGCATCGTCGGTACTCCAACCGGGGCCGGCGGGGGCCGTGTCGGGCCCGTCCGGCGAAGAGCTGCGGGCGTGCGTCTCCGGGGCGGGCGTCGTCGACAGCTGCCGGACGGCGCGGACGCCTGCGGCGGAGGTGGTGGTGCGGGCGAGGGGGGCCTCGCCGTCGTCGCTGAAGCAGGGGTGCTCGGAAGCGGCTCGATACAGGTACCCGTCGGGCTTCGGTATCACGTCACTCCAAGGTTCGGGTCGGGGCATCGGGCTGATGGCCGTGCAGGCGGGCGGCGCCCGGGCATGCCGGAGCGCCGGTTCGCGCGCATGGTGAGGCAGGGCCGGACGCGGCCCTGAGGAGAAGTCGGACGTGCGGTGGTGCCGACTGACGGGCGTCAGACGGCGGGAGGGTCAGGTGGTGGGCTGTCGGATGTCGGCGCAGGAGGGCGGGATGCGGGAGGCTCCGGCGGCGCGCCGTCGCGCGGCCGGGCGTACCGGGGCGCCGGTCGGCGGTCGGCATCGCCAGGCGTGCGGGCGGATGCCGTGGCCGGAATTCCTGGCCTCCTTCTCGGTCGATTCCCCCGCGTGGGGGCTGACACCCTCGCTGGAACAGGTGGCGTCATTCGTCAACTCGCGTGTTCGCCAAGGTGTCTCGGGAGGTGTTCCGGCCTCGTTAAACCTGCGTTCCCTCTACCGTGGACTAGACCAACTTGCGGTGTCAACCCTTGCTCGGGAGAGCTCTGGGGGTGGCTTCGTGAAGGTGGCGAACCGGGCATGACCTGCGCCGGAGCCTCCGGACCCGTCCTCGTTCGAACGGGTTGTGGAGGTGTCCGGCCGAACGGGCAGTGGAGGGTGCCTGTTCGCGCAGGGCGGCGTCCGAAAGGGCACCAACCACACCCCGCTCGGCGGGCATTGACGATGCGTCCGGCCTTTGCGAGGGCCCGGTCGGCCGTGCGGCCCGGGACGGCCGATGCCCCCGGGGCGTCGGAGCACCGGGGGCGTCGGGCGGGGCGGGCGGGCTGGAGGGGGAGGGCCGGGGCGGTCGGAATCCGGCCGGGAGGCCCCGGCCCGGGGAGGTGGTGCGGCGCCGGCGATGGGGCTACGGGTGGACCTGAAGGACGAGCTTGCCCCGGAGGTGTCCCTGCTCGGCGCGCCGGTGCGCGTCCGCCGCCTCCGGGAGCGGGTGGACGCCGTCGACGTGGACACGGATCCGGCCGTCGTCCAGCAGTGCGGCGAGCTCGCCGAGGTCGCCCCCGTCGGACCGCACCTGCTGCATCCGGTCGGGCAGTGAGATGCCGAGTCCGGTGGCCCGTTCGCGGTGGTAGTCGCCCAGGTAGACGGGCAGGATCAGGCCGCCGCGCCGGACGGCCGGGAGCAGGCGGTGGGCGTCCGGCCCGCCGACCGTGTCGACCAGGAGGTCCGCCGCGTCCCGGGCGGCCTCGGCCGCGGGCGTCCGCGTGTAGTCGACGAACTCGTCCACGCCGAGCCCGCGGAGGAACTCCTCGTGCCGCCCGGAGGCGACGCCGATCACCCGCTCCGCGCCGGCGAGGCGGGCGAGTTGGACGGCGAAGTGTCCGACCCCGCCCGCCGCGCCGTTGACCAGGGCGGTGCCGCCCGACAGGGGGCGCAGCTCCCGGATCAGGAACTGGTAGGCGGTGAGCCCGGCCATCGGTACGGCGGCGGCCTCGACGTGGTCGAGCGCCGCCGGCTTGGCGGCCAGGTGGTCGGCGGGTGTCGTGACGTACTCGGCGTACCCGGAGCCCTGCCCCGGGAAGCGGATCAGCCCGAAGACCTCGTCCCCGGGCTGCCAGGCGGTGACGCCGTCGCCGAGCGCGGCCACCACGCCCGAGACGTCGCTGCCGAGGACGAGCGGCGGCGTCCACGGGGGCCGGAGCCCGGCCGGGATGCGGGCGAAGCCGGTGCGCGCGTACAGGTCGGGCGGGTTGATTCCGGCGGCGTGCACCCGGACCAGCACCTCGCCCGGCCCGGGCACCGGCCGGGGGACCTCCTCGTACACCAGTACCTCGGGGCCTCCGAAGGCGTGCAGGCGGACGGCCCGCATGGTCGCGGCGTGGTTTCCCATGGCTGTCTCTTCCTCTCCCCGTGCGCCCCCGGGCCTCTCCCCGGCCGCGGGGGCGACCGCCCGGTAGAATCCGGAGCGGTGCTCCGGTAAGAAAACCGGAGCAGTGCTCCACTTGTCAACGGTGAGGATTCCCATGCCCGTCGAGCCCGCCCCGCCCTCCGCCGGGCGCGCCCCGCGCGCCGACGCGCGGCGCAACCGCGACCGCGTGCTGGAGGTGGCGGCGGAGGTGGTCGCCGAACAGGGGGCCCAGGCGTCCCTGCGCGACGTCGCCCGCCGCGCCGGCGTCGGCCTCGGCACGCTCTACCGCCACTTCCCGACCCGGGACGCCCTGTTGGAGGCCCTGCTGCGGCGGCGTTTCGAACTCCTCGCCGACCGGGCGGACGCGCTGGCCGTCGCGGAGCCGCCGGAGCGGGCGCTGGGGGTCTGGCTGCACGAGTTCACCCTCGGTGCGGGCGCCTACCAGGGGCTCTCGGCCGCCCTGCTGGCCACTCTCGGCGATCCCGAGTCGCCCCTGCACGCTGCGTGCCTGACGATGCGCCAGGCGTGCGGTCGGCTGCTGTCGGCGGCGCAGCGGGACGGCCTGGTCCGCACGGACGTCGACGCCGTCGACCTGTTCGCCCTGGCCAACGCCCTCGCGTGGATCGCCGACCAGGCCCCGAGTCTCGCGGAGCGGCGCGATCGCCTCTTCGGTCTGGTGCTGGACGGCCTGGCGCCCCGGGGCGGAGATGCCGCGTCCGCGGGGCGCTGAACATCGGGAGCGAACCGGTGGCGCCGATTCCGGGGCGCCGAGGTGCGGGGCGCCGAGGTGCGCGGCGCTGATTCCGGGGCGGCGTGTGAGGACCCGGCCGAGGGCGGTCGCCGGTGCCGGCGACCGTCGCGGACCTGCCTGACCCGTGCCGCGCCATCGGCCGGTGGCCGGTCGTGAAGGGCACCGGACGCCGGTACGGAAGGGCGGGCCGGTGGACGCCCGGTGCACGGGCGGGCAGCGCGGCGGTGGCCCGCCGGGTACTCCGGTGGCGGGGGGGGGGGGACTGGGCCGGACCGGCGACGCCCCCCCCCCCCCCCCCCCGGGGGGGGGGGGGGCTTCCGTCACGGGTGAGGGTCATGGT
>NZ_JBHXKE010000221.1:0-15518 GCF_042722765.1 Kitasatospora sp. NPDC058406 | reverse complement strand
GGCCCGGGGCGGACAACGTCCGGCCCGGGCCTCCTGCGGTGGGGCGCCAGGGGCTCGAACCCTGAACCTACGGATTAAAAGTCCGCAGCTCTGCCAATTGAGCTAGCGCCCCGTGGTCCGCGCCGGGTGGAGCGAACCACGGCGATCCTACCCGGTACGGGGAGGGGCTTCGCCAGTGGATTGCGCGGGCGCGCCGGGTTCAGGGGGCGGGGGTGGCCGCCGGGGTGTAGTGGGCGGCGCGGACGCGGTGGAGCCAGGCCTCGGCGGGGCGCTCGTCGGGGCGGTCGGGGAGGGCGCCGGGCCGGTCGAGGCGCTCGTTGGCGGTGGCGAGGAGGCGTTCGGCGACGGCGGGCTCGTCGGCGATGCGTTCGCCGAGCTCACGGACGCGGCCCGGGTCGGGAAGGCGGACCAGGTTGTGGCCGGTCTCGTGGAGGTGGACGGCCTGTTCCAGCAGGCGGACCAGGTGGCGGGCGTGCTTGGCGGCCCGGGCCCTGGTCGTCGCCTCGGTGGTGTCACGGGTCAGGAGCTTCCTGAACTGCTGGGTGGCGTAGCCGAGGTAGGCGTTGCGGACGGCGCGGGCGCTCAGGAACGACCGGCGTATCGCCATCAGCTCGTCGCCGAGCGGGGTGCGGACCTCGTACAGGTCCTCGGGCAGCCAGACGAGTTCGGTGGCGGTGGGGTTGCAGCTCAGCGCGAGGCGGCACCACTTGGCGGCCTCGTGCAGGGTGCGGTCGGGCGCGGTGGTGACCTGTGACTCGGCGGGGTGGTGCAGGCCGTGGAAGCCCTCGGTCGGGGCGGCGAAGAGGCCGAGACGGTCGATGTCGGAGCCGGCGTGGGCCAGCCCGTACGCGGTCGAGCCGACGATGCCGGACAGCAGGACGGCGCCGGGGGCGGTGGCGGGCATGGGCTTCCCTTCGTCGGATCTCGGTTGGCAGTGTCACCCGGCGGGGCCGCGCCGGGCGAGCGATTTCCGGGCGGCGGCGTCCACCGCGACGGGCCGCGGGCGGTGGACCCGCCGCGGACATGACCTCCCGTGGGGCCGCCCCCTGGGCCGCCCCCGGGGCCGCGAGAGGTCGCGGGTGGGCCCCGGGACTGCCGCTCAAGCCCGCTGCTCCGCAGCCGAGTTCGGTGCGCCGAGGACCACGAGGGCGGCGGTGGCGACGCCGGCGGCGAAGCGGGGAAGAGTAGGGTGCGGAGCATGTCGACCGCCACCGATTCCGCTGCCGCTTCCGAGCAGACCGACCGCCCCGACGTGGTCCTGATCACGGGTGCCGGGCGCGGCATCGGAGCCGCCACCGCTCGGCTGGCCGGCCGCCGCGGCTACCGCGTCTGCGTCAACTACCGGACCGACGAAGCCTCCGCCGCCGCCGTGGTGGAGGAGATCCGGGCCGGGGGCGGCACCGCGCTCGCCGTCCGGGCCGACGTCACCCGCAGCGCCGAGGTGGAGCGGCTGTTCGCCACCGTCGACGCCGAACTCGGTCCGCTCACCGCGCTGGTGAACAACGCCGGGACGCTGGAGAAGCAGGGCCGGCTGGAGGACATCGACGAGGAGCGTCTCAACCGGATCTGGGCCGCCAACATCACCGGTCCGTTCCTCTGCGCCGCGCAGGCGGTCCGCCGGATGTCCACCCGGCACGGCGGGCGGGGCGGCGCGATCGTCAACGTCTCCTCCGCCGCCGCCCGGCTCGGCTCGCCCAACGAGTACGTGGACTACGCGGCCGCGAAGGCCGCCGTCGACACGATGACCCGCGGCCTGTCCCTGGAGGTCGCGGCCGAGGGCATCCGGGTCAACGCCGTCCGCCCGGGGCTGATCCGCACCGGGATCCACGCGCTGGGCGGCGAGCCCGGCCGGGTCGACCGGGTCGCGCCGGGCCTGCCGATGCGTCGGGGCGGGGAGGTGGAGGAGGTCGCCGAGGCGATCCTGTTCCTGCTGTCGCCGGCCTCCTCGTACACCACGGGGGCGTTCCTGGACGTGTCCGGCGGGCGGTGACGAGGGCAGTGGCCGGGGCCCCGGCGGGGATCCCTCCCGGCGGGGCCCCGGCGGCTCAGTGGTGCCAGGCCCGGCCACCGGTGTTGTGGATGAAGCGCTGGAGGACCTTGAGGGTGGTCAGGTACTCCTCGTCGGTGATGTCCGCGTGGCGCTCCGCCCAGAGGTCGTCCTGGAGGCCGGCCGCCTTGTCGAAGAACGCCCGGCCGTCGGAGGTGAGCGTGAGGCGGCCCCCCGCCTCCTCCACGATCCAGCCCTGCGTGACGGTGGTGTCGATCTCCGCGGCCAGGGCCTCCGGCCCGGTGTCCAGGTACTCGCGCAGGACCCGGGAGACGTCCTCCCGCGTCAAGGGCGCACCGGCGCGGGCCACCTGGGCCAGCACCCACCACTGCGGCTGGGTGGTGCCGATCTCCTCCAGCGCGCCACGGGTGCGGGTGACGACGGCCTTGTAGGCCGCCCAGCTCCAGTACCCGATGGGCTGCTTGATCAACTCGGCGTCGCTGTGCGAGTACTCCACGGCCGGCTCCCTGTCCTCTGTTCCGCCCGGCTGCGACGACTCCGCGCCGGGCCGGTTCCTCGACACCGACCCTAGGAATTGAAGCCGACTTCAAGTCAAGCGTGATCGCAGTGTCCCGATTCCTTCCCCCGGCGGCGCCCGCGCCCGTACGGTAAGGGCCATGACCGACGACCTGCCGGACCGTGAACCCGACCTGCCGTCCGCCTTCATCGACATCCCCGGGGTGCGCAACTTCCGCGACGCCGGAGGCGTCGGCTCGCTCCGGCGCGGCGTGCTCTTCCGCTCCGGTTCGTTCCACACCCTCGCGCCCGAGGGAGCCCAGCGGCTCAAGGCGCTCGGGCTGCGGACCGTGATCGACCTGCGCAGCCCGTTCGAGCTGGACGTCTGGCCGGACCTGCGGCACGGTCTCGACCACGAGACGCTCAGCCTCCCCACCCTGCCCGCCAACCGCGAGGACACCGACCGGCCCTGGCCGGAGGGCCAGGCGGAGCTCTACCCGTTCATGGCCGCGACCGCCGGTCCCTCGCTGGTCGCCGCGATCCGCCGGCTCGGCACCCCCGGCACCCTGGCGGCCGTCGTCCACTGCGCCGTCGGCAAGGACCGCACCGGACTCACCATCGCCGTCGTCCAGGAGCTGCTGGGCGCCTCCGAGGCCGAGATCCTCGCCGACTTCCTGCGCTCCAACACCGGACTCGGCCTCCTCGACGGGCCCACGCCCTACATCGACGAGACCGGTACCGAGCGCATCTCCCGGCCCATCTCCGAGGAACTCCTCACCTCCTCCTTCGACTGGATCCGTGCCCACCACGGCTCCGTCACCGCCTACCTGCACGCCCACGGCGCGACGGACGAGGACCTCGACGCCCTCCGGGCCAACCTGTCGGAGTGACGGGAACGCGGGAGGCGGCGGAGCGGGGGGAGAACGGGGCATGAGGCGTGGCGAACTGCTCGCCGGGCTGGCCGGGATCCGGCAGGCGCAGAGCAACGGCGTCCGCGCGCCGCACAAGCCGCTGCTGCTGCTCTGGCTGCTCGGCCGCCACGCCCGTCTCGGCACCAGCGAGGTGCCGTACGCGGAGGCCGAGCAGCCGGTCAGCCGGCTGATCAACGACTACGGGCCCGCCGTGGGCCGCAACACGGCAGCCCAGCGGGCGGCGATGCCGTTCGTCCACCTGGAGCGGAGCCTCTGGACCCTGCGGGACGGCGCCGGGCGGCCGCTCGACGCCAAGGACGTCCGGGACAGCGGTGCCGCACTGCGCCGGGTCGACGCGGTGGGCCGGCTGCGGCCGGAGGTCGAACGGCTGCTCACCGAGGACCCGTCGGCCCTCGCGGTCGCCGTCCGGCTGCTGCTGGACCGGCACTTCACACCCACCCTGGAGGCGGCGATCTGCGAACAGGCCGACGTGGCCCTGCCCGAGCTGGACGTCGCCGACCTGGAGCTCCCTGCGGCGGGCGGGACGGGGGGCGGGCCGGGGGGCGGGCCGGCGTACCGGATCACCCGGCGCCGGGTCCGGGCCGCCGGCTTCGCCGCCGACGTGCTGCGGGCGTTCGACCACGCCTGTGCGATCTGCGGGTACGACGGCCGGCTCGGCCGCGCCGCCGTGGGCATCGAGGCGGCGCACGTCCAGTGGCACAGCCAGGGCGGCCCCGACGTCGTCGACAACGCGCTCGCGCTCTGCTCCCTGCACCACGCGCTGTTCGACTTCGGCGTGCTCGGGGTGACGGAGGACCGCACCGTCCGTGTCTCCCCCCACTACCGGACGGACTCACCCGCGGGCCGGGCCGTCCTGGCCCTGGGCGACCTCCCGGTGGCGCGCCCCGACCGACCGCTCTCGGCGCGCGCGCACGACTTCCTGGGCTGGCACGACCGGTCGGTGTTCAAGCACGCGGGGTTCGTCCTGGGCTGACCTGCGACGGGCCGCTACTGCCGTTCCAGCCGCCACCACTGGGCCGGCGAGTCGGTGTCCTCCCACTGGTGGACGGGGGCGGGCGGCTCGGTGACCGGACCGTCCGGGGCGGTGAGGGCCTTGCCGCTGACGAAGCTGGTGAGCGTGTACGTGCCGGGGTCGTCGAGGTGGTGCTCGACCAGCCATTCCTGGGCGCCGAAGGCGTTGGCGGACCACTGCTGGACCGGGACGCCGTTCTCCGGAGAGGCTCCGGTGACGTCGAGCCGCTTGCCGCCGGCGACGTTCTCGACGTGGAACAGCGCACCACCGAGGTGGACGGCGCTCAGCCGCCAGAGCTGCGCGTCCGAGCCGTCCTCCGCACCGAGCACCGCCTTGGCGCCGCTGCGGCGGCTGCCGTCGGCGATCTCCAGCAGCAGGCCGGCGGCGACGTTCCGGATCCGGTAGAGGCCGTCGGTGATCACGTGGTCAGTCACGGGGGGAGTCTCTCACCGGGCTACGACAGCCCGGTGTTCCCAGGTGGACGCGGCGGCCAGGACGAGGACGACGGTGCCCACCTGCACCGGCGCGGAGGCGGAGGTACCGAGCGGCACCGCGGTCACCCGGGTGAGTACGGGGCACGGCGACCGGGCCGCGCGGGGGATTTCGCCGGACGGGCGGCGGAGCGGCCCGCACGAGGACGCGCGCCGCGGGCGGGCTATGGTCGGAGGTCCGAGGAGTCTGCTGAGGAGTGGAGTCGACCATGGCGAGGATCCCGAACGCGCTCACGGCCACCGTGCCCGCCGCGCTGACCGCGGCGAGCGGTCTGGTCGGCGGCTACGGCGTCGCCCGGTGGACCGGCAACCGCCAACTCGGCGGGGCCGTCCTGGCGGTGGCGGGCGCCGGCGCGGCCGCGCAGTGGCACCGGCGTTCGGGTGCGGCCACCGCTGCCGCGCTGACCGGGCTGTACGTGGTCGCGTTCGGCGGCTCGCACCCGCTGGCGAAGCGGATCGGCGCCTGGCCGTCCGTCCTCGCCGTCACCGGCGTGGTCGCCGCCGCCTCGGCCGTCGCGTCGGCGGTCGTCACCAGGCCGTCGGCCCCCAGGGGCTGAGCCCGCGCGGGGGCTGTCAGCCCCCGAACCGCGCCTCGAAGGCGTCCCGGTTCGGCGAGACCGGCGTCCGGTCCCAGACCGCGAACACCACCCGGTCGAAGGCGGCCCCGTACCGGGACAGCGCCCCTTCGAAGGCCTCCGCCACCTGGGCCGGGTCGTTGCGGAACACCCCGCAGCCCCACGCCCCCAGCACCAGCCCGCGTATCCCGTGCCGCGCCGCCGCGGCGAGCACCCGCTCGGCCCGCTCGGCGAGCACGCCCCGGACGTCCACGGTCGCACCGGCGTCCACGGCCGGGCCGGCCGTCTCCGTCCCGGTGTCCCCGGCGTCCGAACGCAGCGCCAGCTGACCGGCGTTCGGTGCCGGCGAGGTGAGGAAGGTGACCGGGTACGGCCGGGCCAGCAGCTCGCCGCCCCCGCCGCGGATCACCGGCACCTCGGGCGAGACGATCACCCGGTGGCTGTACCTGAGGTCGCGGGAGGCCCGGTGCGCCTCGTAGTAGTCCGGCGCCTCCAACAGGCAGGTGTACAGCAGGGCGCTGCGGCAGAGGTCCTCCTCCTGGGCGCGGGCGCCCCGCAGGTAACCGCCGCCCGGGTTCCGCGCGGAGGCGAAGTTGAGCACCCCGACGGGGCCCGCGCCCGCCTCGACCAGCCGCCGGGCCGCCCCGATGCTGCCCTCGGCGGTGACCTCGACGGCCTCGGGCCGCACCACCGGCCCCGGGCCGCCCGCCGACACCAGCCCGTCCAGCTCCGCCGGGGCGTACGACACCGTCCCGGCGCGGGCCGCCGCCAACGACCCGGCCAGGTCCACGAGCTCGCCCCCGGGCGCCCGGTAGCTCCCCCGCTCGACGATCCCCTCGTTCTCCGCCGCCACGTTGCGCATTCTGCTGCTCATGTCCGCGACGGTAGGGGACGCCGGCCGGCCGGCGCCACTGGTTATTCTCAGCACCAGAACAACGCGCCCGGCCCGCCCGGACGCCGCCCGCCCCCTTCCTGCGGGCGGGAACGCCGACGGGCCCGCTCCACCGAGGTGGAACGGGCCCGTCGTCAACGCTCAGTCACCGCGCCCCGCGGCCTCGCCGGAGGGCCGGGACGCCTGCGGCGTCAGTTCTTCCAGCGCGGCTTGCGGTCGTCGCGGTTGAAACCGCCCGAGCTGGGGCCACCGGGGCGGCCACCGCGGTCGTCACGGTCACGGTTGAAACCGCCACCGGCCTGCGGGCGGCCACCGGAGCGGTGGTCGTCACGGCGGGAGAACGGACGGCTGCTGCCGCCGCCGGCGCTGCCACCGCGCTCGTCACGGCCGAAGGCCGGACGGTCACCGAAGGAGCGGGCCGGGCGGTCGCCGAAGGAGCGGGCGCCGCGGTCGTCACGGTCGCGGTTGAAGCCGCCGCGGTCGTCACGGTCACGGTTGAAGCCACCGGGGCGGCCACCGCGGTCGTCACGGTCACGGTTGAAGGACGGACGGTCCCCACGGTCGCGGTTGAAGCCGCCACGGTCGTCACGGTCACGGTTGAAGCCACCGGAGCGGCCACCGCGGTCGTCACGGTCACGGTTGAAGGACGGACGGTCCTCGCGGAACGCGGGGCGCTCGCTGCGCGCCTCGCGGTGCGACGGCGCGCGCTCCTCGGTCACCGCGGGGGTCGCGGCCGGCTCGGTCACGGCGGTCTCGCCGGTGGTCACGGCCTCGCCCTCGGCCTCGGCGGCCGGGGCCTCGTCCACGATGCCCAGGTCGGCACGCTCGCGCGCGGCCCGCGCGGACAGCCGGTCGGCCTCGTCGCGCAGCTCGGCGGCGCGACGCTGGGCGCGCTCCAGCTGGCGGCCCATGTCGGCGACCTCGCGCTCGGCGGCACCGGCGATGTTCGCCGCGCTCTCCGCCTGGACCTCGACCAGCGAACGGGCGCCGGTGATCCGGGCCACCTCGGGGTCGAAGGCGTGGTCCAGGATGTGGCGGCCGGCGTCGACGCCCGCGTCCTCCATCAGGCGGAAGACGCCGCGGCGCTGGTGCGGCAGCACCAGGGTGACGACGGTGCCGGAGCGGCCGGCACGGGCGGTGCGGCCCGAGCGGTGCAGGTAGTCCTTGTGGTCACCGGCCGGGTCGACGTTGAGGACCAGGTCGATGCCGTCGACGTGGATGCCTCGCGCGGCGACGTCGGTGGCGACGACGACGTTGACGTAGCCGTCCTTGAAGTCGCCGAGGACCCGGGTACGGGCGCCCTGGGTCATGCCGCCGTGCAGCGCGTCGGCCTTCACGCCGGCCTCGACGAGCTGCTCGGCGACGCGGTCGGCGCCCATCTGGGTGCGGACGAAGATGATCGTGCGGCCCTTGCGGGCGGCGATCGCGTTGGTGATCGGCGCCTTGTCCTTGGGCTTCACCACGAGGATGTGGTGGGTCATGGTGGTCACCGCGCCGGCCGACGGGTCGACCTCGTGGGTGACCGGGTTGTTCAGGTAGCGCTTGACCAGGGTGTCGATCTCGTTCTCCAGGGTGGCGGAGAACAGCAGGCGCTGGCCGCCGGCCGGCACCTGGTCGAGGATCTCGGTGACCTCGGGCAGGAAGCCCATGTCGGCCATCTGGTCGGCCTCGTCGAGGACGGCGACCTGGACGTCGGCGAGCTTGGCGGAGCCGCGGTTGATCAGGTCGCGCAGGCGGCCGGGGGTGGCGACGAGGACGTCGACGCCGCGCTCCAGCGCGTAGATCTGGTTGGACATCGAGGTACCGCCGCAGACCACCTTGAGCCGCAGGCCGAGCACCGAGCCGAAGGGCTCCAGGGCGTCGGCGACCTGCATCGCCAGCTCACGGGTCGGGACGAGGATCAGGCCGCGCGGGTGCTTGGCACGGGTGCGCTCGCCGGCGGCGAGGCGGGTCAGCAGCGGCAGGCCGAAGCTGAGGGTCTTGCCGGAGCCGGTGCGGCCGCGGCCCAGCACGTCCTTGCCGGCCAGCGCGTCCGGGATGGTCGCGGCCTGGATCGGGAACGGGGTGGTGACGTCACGCTTGGCGAGGGCGCGGACGATGTCGTCCGGCAGGCCCAGGTCGCCGAAGGTGAGGGTGGGCTCGGCGGGCTCCTCGGCGGTCTCGACCGCGTCGGTGTCGGCGACCTCGACCTCGTCGACGGCGGCGATCAGCTCGGCGTCGGCCTCGACGACCGGCTGGGCGGCGTCGAGGGAGTCGGTGGTCGGCTCGGTGGTGGTGGCATCGGCGGCGGACTCGCTCGCAGGCATGGCGAAGCGGGCGTCGTCAACGAGAGACATCTAAAACCTTCCGGAAGTGGCACGCGCCAAAGTCCGGGGTTCTGTTTCACAACCGCCTCTATGCGGTCAGCCACGGATCGCCGGAACGCGCCAAGGGCGCCAGGTGAGTTAGGGCGCCAGTCAAATGGATCAAACGAACGATCTACCACCATAGACGAACCTCGGGATCAAAGGCAAATGCGCTGGCCGGACCTGGGAACCGGAGCCCGGCCGCACGCGCCACTACCCTCCGGTCCCCGCACTCGGTGCCGACGAGGCCGTCACAGCGGGTGACGGCTCCGGCGCCGGGGTGGCGGTCGGCGCGGGCGTGGTGTGCCCGGGTTCCGGCGAGGCGGGCGGCCGGGCACTCGGGCTCGCGGCCGGGGTGGATGCCGCCGAGCCGCCGGAACGGCCGTCGCCGGGGCCCGCGCCCGTCCCGGTGGTGGCCCCGGTGCCCCCCGTGGTGTGTCCCGTCCCCGCGGTCCCGCCCGCGCCGCCCGCCGCACCGCCCGCGGTCGCACCGGAGCCCGAGTGGGGCGCCGGGCTGACGCTCGCGCCCCCGGCCGAGCCGCTCACGCCGGGCGCGGACTCGCCGGGCGCACCAGCCGGTACCGGCTCCGCGCCGGCAGGTGCGCCGTTCGCGTCGCTCAGATCACCCGTCACGACGGGCTGCTCGCCCATGGCCGGGCCGAGGCCGCCACCCGGCGCGTTCTGCCCCTGCACGCTCCCCGCACGCTCCGGCCGCCCCGAGGCACCGCCCTGGTGCCCGCCGGCCGTCGGCGAGGCCGACGGGCCGGACCCCGGCCTGGCCGCCGTCCCCGCCTGGCCGACCGGCACCGCACCGTGCTTCTCGTCCGCCCCGGGCCCCACCGACATGCACCCGGTCAGCCCCAGCCCGGCCACCGCCAGCACCGCCGCCGCCCGCACCACCCCGGTCCGGACCGCCGCCGTGCGCGGCTCGGCCCGCCGCTCCGCGAGCGACCGCACCACCGCCGCCGGGCGCCCGGACTCCGCCGGTTCCCTCGCCGGGATCCCGGCCGCCGACGGCTCCGCCGGCCGCCCCTCCCGAGTGCCCGTCTCCCGCTCCGTACGCACCGCACGGACCGCACGCATCGCACGCTTCGCCGCCACCGCGCTCCCTCTCCTGACCCCGCCCCGGGCGGACCGCCCACCCACCGCGCGCGGCCACCATTTCTGGTGCCCAACGCGCGCCCCCGGCGCACGGACACGGACCGGCCCACCGGAAGCACCCGAACGAGCGCCGCGCCCGCCCCCGGGTCCGAACGGGCGTGCCCCGACCGGACCCGCGACCGCCCCAGGGCGCCCCGCTCGCCGGGCGATCAGCCCCAGAGCGCCGAGGCCAGGCCCGCCCCCGCGTAGACCGCCGCCAGGCCCGCCACGACGCTGCCCACGACGTTGGCCAGCGCGTACCGCACGGCCCCGCCCTCCGCCAGCCGCAGCGTCTCGTACGAGAAGGTCGAGTACGTGGTCAGCGCCCCGCAGAACCCCGTCCCGACCAGCAGCCGGACGTGCGAGGACGCGGCGCCGGCCGCCACCGCGCCGGTCAACAGCCCCAGCACCAGGCAGCCGGCCGCGTTCACGGTGAACGTCCCCCACGGGAACACCGAGTCGTGCCGGGACTGCACCACCCGGTCGGTCAGGTACCGCAGCGGCGCACCGACCGCCGCGCCGGCCACCACCAGCAACCAGTTCACGCCCCGGCCTCCCCGGCTTCGCCGCGCGGACCCGCCGCGCCGTCCGCGGACGGCCCGCCGCGGCCCGCGTACCGGACCACCTCGCACCGGTCCAGCAGCACCAGCCCCTCCGCCACCAGCCCGTCCAGCTGCGGCAGGAAGGCCCGCACCCGCTCCTCCGTGTCCACGATCACCACCGCCACCGGCAGGTCCTCGCTCAGCGACAGCAGCCGCGCCGTGTGCACCAGGGACGACGCCCCGAAACCCTCGATCCCCCGGAACACGCTCGCCCCGGCCAGCCCGGCGGCCCGCGCCCGGTGCACGATCTCGCTGTACAGCGGGCGGTGCCGGCAGCGGTCGTTCTCGCCGACCAGCACCGTCAGCCGCAGCGCCTCCCCGCCCAGCCGCGACGACGCCGGACCGCGCCCCTGATCCGCCCCCGGTTCCGGTTCCGGCCCCCGCCCCGTCACGCCGACCTCCCCGCGCCGCGCCGGACCAGACGGCGCGTCACCCGGGACGCCCCCCAGACCGCCACCAGCGCCGCCACCGGCGTCCCGCCGAGGTAGGCCAGCCCGAGGCCCGGCCGTCCCTCCTCCAGCAGGCCGCGGATGTCCACCGCGTACGTCGAGAAGGTCGTGAACCCGCCCAGCACGCCGGTCCCGAAGAACGGCCGCAGCAACGGGTGCGCCGGACGGCCCTCGGTGACCACCACCAGGAAGACCCCGATCACCGCGCACCCGGCCACGTTGACCAGCAGCGTGGTCCACGGGAACGCCGCCGTCCCGGTCGGCCAGAGCAGCCCGGCCCCGTACCGGGCCGCCGCCCCCAGCGCCCCGCCGACCGCCACCACCGCCACCGCCGGCCCCTGCCCGCGCAGCGCCGACGGCCGCCGCGGGACCACCGTCCGCGACGGGTCTCCCACCGGGCCGTCCGGCACCACGCCCTCCGAGGTCGCCATGAGCCCATGAAACACCGCCGTCGACCGCCTGGCACACCGTCACCCCAGACCCGACAATGATCCGGTGGAGATGACCCGGGAAGACTTCGAGGTACTGGTCAGCGATGCGCTCGACCAGATCCCCCCGCAGCTCGCGGCGATGATGGACAACGTCGCGGTCTTCGTCGAGGACGAACCCGACCCCGCCGACCCCGAGCTCCTCGGCCTGTACGAGGGCACCCCGCTCACCGAACGCGGTGAGTGGTACGCCGGCGTGCTGCCGGACCGGATCCTCGTCTACCGGGGACCGACCCTCCGCCTCTGCGACAGCCGCGAGCAGGTCGTCGACGAGGTCCGCACCACGGTGATCCACGAGGTCGCCCACCACTTCGGCTTCGACGACCACGAGCTCGACGAACTCGGCTGGTCCTGAGCCCGCACCCCGACCGCGCGGCGCTCGCACCCGGGCCGAACCGCCCCACCGGCGCCCCACCGCCCACCTGGCCGAAACCCGTTTTGGCGATCCGCCCGGCATCCCATATGCTTCTCGACGTCCCCGAACGCTGGAGACAGCGGGACAGGCCGCAAGCCCTCATCGTCTAGTGGCCCAGGACGCCGCCCTTTCAAGGCGGTAGCACGGGTTCGAATCCCGTTGGGGGCACGCAGTACCGTAGTACAGTGCAGTAAGGCAAGACCTGGTGGAGCGACACCACCTCAGGTCCCGTGGAGCAGTTGGTTAGCTCGCCACCCTGTCAAGGTGGAGGTCGCGGGTTCAAGTCCCGTCGGGATCGCTCGTCTCGCAAGAGACGGTGCAGTACGGCCAGGTAGCTCAGTTGGTACGAGCGTCCGCCTGAAAAGCGGAAGGTCGCCGGTTCGACCCCGGCCCTGGCCACCGTACTGGGAAGGCCCCGGAGAGTTCACTCTCCGGGGCCTTCTTCGTGTGTCCGCAGGCGGGCCCGGGCCCGTCCGGGGGTTCCGGGCTGCGCGCTCCGGTACCCGGGGCGGTGGACCGCTCCGACCACAGGACCCGCGCACCCGGCCCCGGACGGACGGCTCAGCCCTTCTGGGCCGCGAAGAGGGTGCCGTCCGCGCGGTAGAGGCTGACCCGGTACGTGGACGAGGTGCCGTCGGCGGCGATCCAGCGGACGGGCGAGTCGCCGAGGGTCACGACGGCGGGCCGGGCGACGGTGCCGTCGGCCCACTTCACCTCGGCGTAGGAGACCTCGGGGGCGACCGTGAAGAAGCCCACCTCGGGGGCGCCGTAGAACGGGTCGTCGGTGCCGTTCTTGGCCCAGGCGTGGAAGGCGGCGCCGCCGGTGACGTCCTCGACCCCGCCGGGCGGGGTCGAGCCGGGCGGAGGGGTGCCCCAGAACGGGACGGCGCCCCGGACGGGCTGCTCGCTCGCCACCGACCGCGAGATCCGCTTGCCGTCCACGATCAGGGAGAAGACCACCTGGTCGTGGTCGGCGTGCCGGTACTGGTCGACGTAGTCCTGGGTCGGCGGGGAGTCGGTGGAGCCCGCCGCCTTGTCCTCCTCCCAGATCAGCCGGGCCTGCTGGAGGGCCTGTTCCTTGGAGACGGCCGGCCAGAGGGCCGCCCAGGCGGTCCACGGCTTGCCGTCCTTGGTGCCCGACGCCATCTGCACCCGGACCGGTGTGAACGGGTCCCGGGGGGCTGGCGGGGCGGTCTGGGTGGGTGTGGCGGCCGGAGCCTGTCCGGGGCCCGCCGCGGGCGAGAGCGGCGCGGACGCCGCGATCAGCGGCCCGGTCCGGGACGACGGGCCGGGGCCGCCGTGGACGGCCGCGACGCCGCCGACGGCCGCGACCACGGCGAGCGCCGTCGCCCCCGTCAGCAGGGACCGCCGCCGCATCACCCTGCGGCGTCCTCCGGCCTGGACGGCGGTGTACGGCACGGGGCCGATCTGCACCGTCTCCGCCAGTCCGGAGAGCTCCCGGACCACCGCCCCCGTTCCCTCGACCGCTCCGGCCGACCCTGTTTCGTCGCGGTTCACGCCGCACCTCCGATGCTCGTCCTGGTGTTGAGTGAGGAGAGCTCGCGCAGCTTGGCGATCCCCTTCGACGCCTGGCTCTTGACCGTGCCCACGGAGCAGCCCATGGCGGCGGCGGCCTGGGACTCGCTGAGGTCCTCCCAGTACCGGAGCACCACCGCCTGGCGCTGCCCGGGGGGCAGCGTGCCGAGCGCCTCCAGCAGCGCCGCCCGGTCGTCGACCCGTCCGAAGCCGTCCGGGCCGGACTGCTCGGGAACGGCGGTGACCAGCCGCTCGGGAAGCTTCCGCCGGAACCGGCGGGCGTGTTCGTTGATCAGGATCCGGCGCACGTACGCGTACGGATCGTCGGCCCGGGTGACCTTCCCCCAGGCCGCGTACGTCCGTTCCAGTGCCGTCTGGACCAGGTCCTCCGCCAGGTAGCGCTCCCCCGACAGCAGGAACGCCGTGCGCATCAGACGTGGCCAGGCACCGGTCATGAACGCGTTGAACTCGAAGTCCCGCTCGGCCTTCTTGGCTCCCATGAGTACCTCCTCGCCCTCCCAGAGCCCGGGACGGTGGTGAACCGTTGCCCGGCGGGGAAGGACGAGGAGAAACGTACGTCGTGGCGGCCGGACGTCGGCCGGCGGCACCGCGCGGCCGGACGTCGGGCGGCGGGCGTCGGGCGGCGGGCGTCAGGCGGCGGGCGGGATGTTGAAGTTCAGGCGGAAGAGGTTCCCCGGGTCGTAGACGGCCTTGAGTTCGGTGAGCCGCCGGTGGACGTCCTCGGGGTAGGCGGCGCGGACGGTCGCCGGGTCGGCGGCGTCGAAGCCGAAGAAGTTGGCGAAGGCCCCGCCGGTGGACCACGGGCCGAGGCGTTCGTGCAGGGTGCGGTGGGCGGCGCGCAGGTCGTCGAGCCGGCCCGGTTCGATCAGGCTGGTGGAGAAGGCGAGGTAGCCGGCGTCGCGGCCGCCGACCGCGTTCGGCACGGCTGGCTCGCGGGAGTAGGCGCCGCCCTGGAGGCGGACCTCGACGATCAGCGGACTGTCCGTGTCCGGCCCGGCGAGGTCGAGGAGGGTGTCCACCGCCTCGGGGGCGAGTTCCCGCAGCGCGGTGTTGCGGTCGTACGCGGGGTGCGCGAACGGCGGTTCGTGGTGGATGGTGCCGGCGTCCTGGAACGGCAGCTCGCGCACGGTGTCGAGCAGCGGGGTGCCGAGGGCGCGCAGCGGCTTGACCAGGTCCTCGCCCTGGTCGGCGGGGCCGCTCCAGGCGACCCGGAGGACGGCGGCGTACCGGCCGCGGAGCGGTTCGGGCAGCACGGGCAGGTCGGGGTAGCGGATCAGCTGGGCGGAGGTGGCGAGCTCCTCGGGAACCGTCCGGCTCCACTCGGCCCAGCCGTGCAGCGCGGCGGCGGCGGACTCGGCGGGGAAGTAGAGGCCGCCCCCGAACAGGGTCGCGACCGGGACGAGGTCGATCTCCATGGCGACGACGACGCCGAAGTTGTCCTTGCCGCCGCGCAGGGCCCAGAACAGGTCGGGCTCGGTGTCGGGCGTGGCGGTGCGCAGCCGGCCGTCGGCGGTGACCACGTCGAGGCGGCGGACGTGGTCGGCGGCGTACCCGTAGCGGCGGCCGAGCAGGCCGATGCCGCCGCCGAGGGTGTAGCCGACCGCGCCGACGTCGGGGTTGGAGCCGCTGAGCGGGGCGAGGCCGTGCGGTGCGGCGGCGGCGAGCACCTCGTGCCAGCGGACGCCGGCCGCGAGGGTGGCGGTGCGGGCGTCCGGGTCGACCGTGACGCCCTTCAGCCCCGCCGTGCTGATGACGAGCTGGCCGTCGGTGGGGACGGAGATGCCGTGGCCGGTGGCGCGGACGGCGACCGCGAGGCCGTGCTCGTCGGCGTACCGGACGGCGGCCGCGACGTCGGCGGTGTCGGCGGCGGCCACCACCAGTGCGGGGTGGTGGTCCAACGCGAGGTTGTATCCGGTCCGTTGGGCGTCGTAGTCGTCATCGCCCGGCCGGTACACCGGCCCTGTGGTCTCGATCATGCCGGGAGGCTAACCCGGTCGCGGGCGGAGCAATCCCGTCCGCATCCGCTCTCTGTCAGGTCGGCCCGGAAGGCTTGTTGACGGAGCGTCACCATCGGCCGCGCGGGAAGGGGCCCGGGAGGGGTCGGGCCGGGGTGGCCG
>NZ_JBHXKE010000220.1:0-15584 GCF_042722765.1 Kitasatospora sp. NPDC058406 | reverse complement strand
GGACGAGACCCGCGACCGGGAGCCGGGGGCCCGACCGGGCGGGGCCTGATCCCGGGGCGGCCCCGCCCGGATCCCGGGCTCAGTCCCGCGACACGGCGACGCCGGAGGCTTCGGCGCCTGCGGTCTCCACACCTGCGGTCCCGGTGTCGGCCGCCGTGGGGCCGGCGGCGAGTGTGGTGATCGTGGTGAGGCGCTTGGTGGCCCGGGTCAGGGCGACGTAGAGGTCCCGCTCCCCGCCGGGGTGCGCCCCGGTGATCCCGGTGGGATCGACGACCACGACACCGTCGAACTCCAGACCCCGCGCCTGGGAGGCCGGCACCAGCTGGACCGGGCCGGGCAGGACGGCGGCGAGCTCCGCGACCCGGTCGTCGGCGCAGACCACCCCGACCAGGTCGCCGGGGTGCTCCCGGGCCTGGGCGTTGACCTCCCCGAGGACCGCGGCGGCCAGCGTGTCCGGCGCCGTGGCGACCGTACGCGGAGCCTCGCCGTGACGGATCGACCGGCTCGGTTGCTGGCCCGGGGCGATCCGGGCCAGCAGCTCGCGGGTGGTGGCGAGGATCTCCTCGGTGGTGCGGTAGCTGACGGTCAGGGTGTTGAGGGTGAACCGTGAGCCGAGCTGCGGGGTCAGCGCCTCCTCCCAGTCCCGCGCGGTCGTCGCCGGGCCCGCCTGCGCGAAGTCGCCGACCAGCGTCATCGACCGCGCCGGGCACCGACGGGCCACCATCCGCCACTGCATGGCGGTGAACTCCTGGGCCTCGTCGACCACCACGTGGCCGTAGGTGCGCTGCGGCGGCCCGTCGAGCAGGCAGGCGGCCTCGTCCAGCAGCGGCACGTCGGCGGCGGTCCACGGCGCGTTCGGGCTCCGTCGCAGGAGGCCCCGCTCCTCGGCGGTGAGCCGTGGCAGGTAGCGGGCCGTCACGTCGGGCCGGTCCAGCAGCTCCCGGACGAGGTCCTCGGCCCCGAGACGGGGCCAGAGCTCCTCCACGGCCCGTTCGACGCCGAGGTCGTCCAGCAGGGCGGCCCGGACGGCGTCGGGGTCGAACACGTCGGTCGCGTCGACCACCGGCGGCCCGTCGAGGCCGAGCTGGCGCAGGTCCGCGGCGGCGGTCCGGTCGAGGTTGATGCCGGTGAGCTCGGCGACCTGGGCGTCGATGAGGTCCAGCACCGCCTCGGTGCCCCGCTCCAGCGCATCCGTGACGGCGTCGACCAGCTGTTCCTTGAACACCTGTCGGGCCTGGTTGTGGCCCAGGCCGGTGCGGGTGGCCACCTCCCGGGACCGGGCGACCTCCTGCTCCGTCAGCTCCACCCACTCCTGGCCCGACCGTACGGTGAAGCCGCCCTCCGGGGCCTGCCGGGAGCGCACCAGCTCCGCCAGCGCGTCGGCCAGCTCCGCGCCGCCCTTCAGCCGGGCCGCGTCCGTGGCGTCCGTGGCGTCCGTGCCGCTCGGACCGTCCGCGGTCGCCGGCCGGATCCCGGCGAGGTCGGCGCAGGTGGCGAGCACGACGTCGTTCTCGCCGAGCGAGGGCAGCACCTGCGAGATGTAGTCGAGGAACCGCGTGTTCGGCCCGAGCACCAGCACACCGCGCTCCGCGGCCCTCGGGAACGCGTACAGCACGTAGGCGGCCCGGTGCAGGGCGACGACCGTCTTCCCGGTGCCGGGTCCGCCCTGCACCACCGTCATCCCCCGGTGCGCGGAGCGGACGATCGCGTCCTGCTCGGCCTGGAGGGTGGCGACCGCCGCGCCCATCCGGCCGGTCCGCCGCGCCTGCAACGCCTCGGTCAGCGGGCTGTCGCCGACCACGTCCTCCTCGGTGGGCGAGGACCCGTCCAGCAGCTCGTCGCTCACCCCGACGACGGTGCGGTCGGCCGTCCGCAGATGGCGGCGGCGCCGCAGGCCCATCGGGTGGACGGCCGTCGCCACGTAGAAGGGCCGTGCGGCGTCCGCCCGCCAGTCGACCAGGACCGGGAGATCGGCGTCCTCCACGTGCAGACCGATCCGTCCGATCCGCAGCGCGAAGCCGTCCCCGGCGTCGATCCGGCCGAAGACCAGTCCGTCCGCCGCGCCTTCCAGCCGGCGCGCCTCGGCGGCCCACCGGTGTGCGGCCAGCTCCCGCTCGTGCACCTCGCCCGCGCTGCCGGGCGCCGCCGCGAGTACCTGCGCCAACCGCGCGCGCGCGTCGGCGAGGCGTTCGTCGAGCAGCCCGTACACGGCCGACACCTCGGCCCGCTCGGCCTCCACCACACGCACGGTGCTGTCATTGACCTGCGACAAGACAGGTCCTCCTCTCGGTCCGGCGCACCACTATGCGGTGGATCCCCTCCGAACGAAAGCCTTGACTTCACTGGATTCCTGAGTCCTCCCGGGAGCGTCGGACCCCCGTGGCGCGTGGCCGGACTGACGGGTCGTCGTCCACGGCGGCGCGCCGGCCGGTACGCTCGCCGACGCCGAGATCGCCGCGGGGCTGTGGAACGCCCGCCCCTGGAACGCCCGCACCCGGACGCGCGGGAGAATGACCGGGTGACCGACACCACCCTCAACCTCTGGCGACAGCCCCTCGGCACGGTGCCCGAGGAAGTCTGGGACCGCACCGACCTGACGGTCCTGATCCTCGCCGAGACGGGCATCACCGAACTGCCGCCCACCGTGAGACGGTTGGGGAGACTTCGCACCCTCGACCTCGGCCACAACCGGCTCACCGCCGTACCCGAGGAGATCGGCGACCTCGCGGGGCTCACGGACTTCCTCTACCTGCACGACAACGCGCTCACCGGCCTCCCCGCGGCACTCGGCCGGCTCACCGCACTGCGCTACCTCAACGTCGGCGAGAACCGGATCGACCGGCTGCCGGACAGCCTCGGAGAGCTGACCGGCCTGGTCGAACTCCGCGCCCAGCACAACCGGCTCACCTCGCTGCCCGGCTCGCTCGGAGGACTCCGCGCCCTGCGTGAACTCTGGCTCCGGGGGAATGCGTTGACCACCCTGCCGCCGTCCTTCGCCGGGCTCGGTGAACTGCGTGAACTCGATCTCCGGGAGAACGCCCTCACCGCCGTCCCGGTGGCGCTGGCCGGCCTGCCCTTGCTGCGCCGGCTCGACCTGCGGGCCAACCTGATCACCGAACTACCGTACTGGCTGGCGGAGTTGCCTGCCCTGGAGAAGCTCGACCTGCGGTGGAACGACCTCGGGCCCGCGACCCGCGCGCTCGGTGCCCTGGCCGAACGCGGGTGCGTCGTCCTCCGGTGAGGTCCGGTGAGGTCCGGTGAGGTCCGGCGTGGGGCGGCGTGGGGCGGCGGGCGGAAAGCCGCTCGCCGCCGTCCGGGGCCCCTGCTACCGTGGAACACATGAAGCGCGCTGCTGCCGTCCTCACGACGACGCCGGAGAGAGTCCCGGTGCGCTGACTGCTGACCTAGTCCGAAGCCCCGGGGCGAGTGCCCCGGGGCTTCGTCGTACCGGTCCACTCGCCCGCAGATCCGAGTGGAGACCGCCGCCATGAACCGCACCTCCGTGCCCGACCACGCCCACGCCGCGAGCAGCGGCCCCGTGACCGGTGATCGTGCCGACGACCACCGGCGGCTGGGCCGCGAGCTCGAACTCTTCGGAACCGACCCGCTCATCGGGGCCGGACTGCCGTACTGGCTGCCCGACGGGGCCGAGATCCGGCACACCCTGGAGGAGTTCGTCCGTGCCCGGGAACGCCGGGCCGGCTACCGCCACGTCTACTCGCCGGTGCTGGGCAAACGCGAGCTCTTCGAGATCTCCGGTCACTGGCAGCACTACCGCGAGGACATGTTCCCGCCGATGGACCTGGGAGCCGAGCAGGTCGTGCTGCGGCCCAGCCTCTGCCCGCACCACGCGCTGATCTACCGTTCCCGTGCCCGGAGTTACCGTGAACTTCCCCTGCGGATCGCCGAGCTGGGCGGCATGTACCGGTCCGAGCCGTCCGGTGTGCTCGGCGGGTTGACCAGGGTCCGGGCGATCCAACTGAACGACGCGCACGTCTTCTGCACCCCCGAGCAGGCGGGCGACGAGGCGGTCGCCGCACTGGAGCTGATCGGGGACGCGTACCGGGCGCTCGGGATCCGGCCGGTCCGCTACCGCCTCTCCCTGCCGGGCGCGGGCGGCAAGTACGTGGCCGATCCCGCACTGTGGGAGCGGGCCACCGCGCTGCTGACCGGGGTGCTGGAGCGCTCCGGGGTGCCGTACGAGGCGGCGGAGGGCGAGGCCGCGTTCTACGGCCCGAAGATCGACGTCCAGATCGCCGACGCCGCCGGCCGCGAGTCCACCCTCTCCACCGTGCAGATCGACTTCCACCAGCCGGAGCGGTTCGGGCTCCGGTACATCGGCCCGGACGGTGCCAGGCACCGCCCGGTGATGGTCCACCGCAGCGTGATCGGCAGCGTCGAGCGCGTGGTCGCGCACCTGATCGAGCTGTACGGCGGGGCCTTCCCGGCCTGGCTGGCCCCGACCCAGCTGGTCCTGCTGCCGCTCTCCGAGGGCGAGCGGCAGCAGGCCGAGCGGCTCCGCGCGCGGTGTCTGGACCGCGGGCTGCGCGCCGAGGTCGCCGGGCCCGACCGGGGGAGCCTGGGTGCCCGGATCCGTGCGGCCAGGCCGGCCCCGTACCTGGCGGTCATCGGGCCGCGGGAGGCGGCGGACGACCTCGTCGCCCTGCGGCTGCGGGACGGGCGGCGGCTCGATCCGCTGCCGGCCGCCGAGGCGCTGTCCCGGATCGGCGCTCTGGTGGGCGCGTGCAGCCTGGACCTGTGGGACGAGGAGCCCGCGGGCCGGGAGTCGGGCGGCTGACGAGGCCGCGGGCGCCCCGGTACCCCGCCGGAGGCCCGGCGGGGTACCGGGTACCGGTCCGTGACGGGGTCTCGGCCGGTGCGGGCGAGCGGCGGACGGGCCGGCCGCGGTGCGGTCGTACACATATGACTAGCAGAGGTGTGCGGTGTGTCGGCCCGCCCGTACGGCCGGCCCGCCGTTCGATGGGGGCCGGCGGCCCGGGTCCGGGGCCGCCGACGTCCCCGACCCCGTCCCCGTGCACCGGGAGGTACCCCCATGCGCCTCGCCCCCAGGCTCACCGTCGCCACCCTCACCGCCGCCCTGACCCTCACGGCCGCGGCCGTCGCCGCCCCGGCGGCTCCCGCCGTCCACCGCCCGCTGCCCGTCCCGGACACGCGGTACTGCGCCGCGGTCGTCGGCCACGCCACCGCCGAGGACGACCTCGGACGGGCCTACACCGACGCCGTCTGCGACCTCAGGTTCTTCCGCAGCTGACGGACCCGCACCCGCTTCGGCGCCCGGGCCCCGGCCCGGGCGGTCGGTGTGCGCCACGCCCTGCTCGGCCGGGTTCACGACGGGCCGCCGCGTTCGCCCCGACGGCCGGGCGGGGCGGCCCTACCCGACTGGAAGCGGGCGGCGGGCGCCCGCGAACTCGCCGGCCCAGCGCGGCAGGTCGAGCACGCCCTCGACCCGGGCGATCAGCGTGCCGGTGCGCTCGGCGTGGATCATCGCGCCGTCGCCGGCCCAGAGGCCGACGTGGTGCAGCGGCGCGCCCGGGCGGGAGAAGAAGAGCAGGTCTCCGGGGAGCAGGTCGGCCCGTGCCACCGGAGCGGACCGGTGGTACTGGGCGACGGTGTAGTGCGCCAGCTCCACCGCACCGCCGCTCGCCCGGTACCAGCAGTACAGCGCCAGGCCGCTGCAGTCGAAGCCGACGGTGCTCTCGCCGAGGCACCGGCCGTCGAGGTAGCCGTTCTCCTCGTCGCAGAAGCCGAGGCTCGGGCCCAGCCGGTCGCCGCCGCCCCAGGCGTACGGCACTCCGATCTGCGCGGTCGCCACGGTGGCCACCCGGCGCCCCAGGGCCTGCTCGGGGGAGTCGGCACGGGGCCGGACGGGGGCGGGTCGGGCGGGAGGGGCCGCGGCGGACGCGGTCCCGGCGCCCAGGGCGGGCGCGACGCCGGCCCCCAGCGCCAGCCCCAGGACGCGGCGGCGGCCCAATTCCGGTGTCGGCGGCGGGAACAGCACGAGAGCCTCCTCGGTCGTCGGCGGGCCACCAGGATCCCGGCCGGAGGCCGCGACCCGCCATCACCCGGAACGGTGAATTCTCCGGACACGGGTCCGCGGCCGTCCGGGTCGGCCTCGTTATTCGATTGACGGCCCGTGGGCGGCGTGCGAACGATGGGCGCGGCATCACCCGCGACCACTTCGGAGGACTTCGTGAGCAGCGCCGTCAAGTTGATCCGCAACCACCGGCTCACCCCGGCCGTGGACTACGCGTACGCGGCGGCGGTCGATGCGCCGGTCCGCTCGCTCTGGCTGGCCGGGGCCTGCCCGCTCGACGCCGAGGGCCGTACCGTCGCGGTGGGCGACCACGCCGGTCAGACCCACCAGGTGATGCGGAACCTGATCACCGTGCTGGAGGACGAGGGAGCGGCGCTCACCGACCTGGTCCGCACCACGGTGTACGTCGCCTCGGCCCGGCAGAGCGATCTGGTGGCGGTCTGGGAGGTCTACCGCGAGTACCTCGGCGACCACGACGTGCCGAGCACCCTGGTCGGGGTCACCGTCCTCGGGTACCACGACCAGCTCGTGGAGGTCGAGGCGGTCGCCGTCCTGGGGTGACGGGCGCGGGCGGTCCCGATCCGGCCCGGTCGTCCGCCGCCGCCCGGTCCGCCCCGGCGGGGAGTTCACCTTGCGGTCGACAGGAGGAAGTCTCACCGTTCAAATCGGACCGCATGGTCGGTATTCTCTGACGCTGAGTGTGCGGCGCCGCTGCCCGCTGCCCTGGTGGCGTGCCCGTGGGCGGCATCGGCGGCCGGGTAAGATACGGGCTGTTTGGTTTTGTTTCCTGGGTGGGAGTGGTCGTGATGGCGCGACAGGAGCGGGCGCTGCGGACGCGGCGGCTGATTCTGGAGGCGGCGGCCTCGGTGTTCGACGAGTCCGGCTACGAGGGGGCGACCATCGGCGAGGTGGTGGCCCGCGCGGGTGTGACCCGGGGCGCCGTCTACTTCCACTTCGCGTCGAAACGGGAGCTGGCCCAGGGCGTCATCGAGGCGCAGTACGCCAGCGAGGCCGTTCCCGAGCGGGCCTGCAAGCTTCAGGAGTTCGTGGACACGGGGATGGTCGTCACCCACCTGATCCCCACCGACCCGATGCTCAGCGCCGGTGTGAGGCTCTCGGTGGACCAAGGGGCGGACGGCAGCCTCGGCGTCGACGCGGCCCCCGGGTGGATAGCGCGCCTGGAGCGGTTGCTGGTGGCCGCGGGGGAGCGGGGCGAGCTGCTGCCGCACGTCGTGCCGGCCGACACGGCCGCGCTGATGACGGCGTCCTGGGTGGGGGTGCAGCTCCAGTCGCAGCGGTTCACCGGACGCGCGGACCTCGCCGTCCGGGTTGCCACGCTGTACCGGCACCTGATGCCGAGCATCGCCGTACCGGGCGTCCTGGCCTCGCTCGACCTGTCGGCGGACCGGGGCGCGCGGGTCGTCGCGGAGATGGCGGCCGCGGATCCGGCCGCTGCGGAGGAGACGGCAACCGACGTCGCCGAGGCACCAGAACCAAACAGCGTGTCCGGTTTTCCCGTGAAGCCCTGATCGCTCCGCCCGACTCCGTAGCGTCATCGCCGCCCGGGAACCCTATGTCGATTGCCACCGAAGCTCGGCAGTGATGGGCTGTGCCGCTATGGATCATGAAGAACTTCTTGCCCTGGTCGACGAGCACATCCGGCGCGGCGCACAGCCCGAGTCCCCGGCGGCACGCGTCGAGCACGTCGGCGCCGTGGTGCGGCAGAGCGGCCCGGACAGCGTGTGGAACGGCGTGCTCTGGTCGGACCTGGGCACCCGCGCCGGTGTCGGCACCGCCGAGGACGCCGACCACGCCGAGGACGCCGACCACGCCGAGGACGCCGACCACGTCGACCGCGCCGTCGCCGACCAGATCGCCTACTTCACCGCGCTCGGCCGGGACTTCGAGTGGACGCTGTACGGGCACGACCGCCCGGCCGACCTCGGGGACCGGCTGCTCGCCGCCGGGTTCACCCCGGACGAGCCCGAGACGCTGATGGTCGCGCGGGTCGCCGACCTGCTCGCCGGGCCGGCCGGAGCGGGACGGCCCGGCGCCGCCGGGATCACGTTGCGCGAGGTCACCGACGAGGCCGGGGTGGATCAGGTCGTGGCCGTCCACGAACAGGCCTTCGGCGCGGACGGCTCCCGCCTGCGCCGCCGCATCCTGGCCCAGCTGGCCGAGTCCCCGGACACCCTGCGGATCCACCTCGCCCTCGCCGAGGTGGACGGCCGAGAGGTGCCGGTGAGCGCGGCGCGGTTGGAGCTGCACCCGGGCACGGGGTTCGCCGGGCTCTGGGGCGGCGGCACGGTCGAGGCGTGGCGGGGCCGTGGCGTCTACCGCGCGCTGGTCGCGCACCGGGCCCGGCTCGCGGACGAACTCGGGTACGCGTACCTGCGGGTGGACGCCTCGCCGCAGAGCCGGCCGATCCTGGAGCGCCTGGGTTTCGCGGCCCTGACCACGGCGACGCCGTACCACTACGGCCACTGACCGCGCCCGGGCCTGGCCGGCCCGAGCGCCGTGCGCCGGCCGGGCCGGCCGGGAGGCTCAGCGGATGACCGGAAGGACCGCCGTACGGGTCCGCCCCGCCGCGGCCTCGATGAACTCCACCGGATCGGCGATCTCCGCCAGCAGCACGCGGGTGGCCTGCAGCGCACCGTCCGGCGGCGGCGGGCCGCCGATCGCCGCCGTGAGATCGAGCAGGTGGACGGTCGCCTCCATCACCGCGACCTCGGCGAGGGCGCCCAGCGTGGCCGTACCGAGGAGGGGGTGGGCGATCACGGTCGTCGGAGCCAGGTCCGCGATCCCGGCCAGTGCTTTCGGCCCCTCCGTGGCGAACCGGGCCACCAGGGCGCCGGTTCCGACCGTCGCCGCCAGCTCCCGCGCGTCATCGGCGACGAGATCGGCCGCCGTGTGCGCCACGCCGTCGGGCCGGTTGTACGCACGCAGGACGGCGGAGCCGTGCGCCACGGTCGCCGGCCGGTCGACCACGGCCTCCCGCATCCGGGTGAACAGCCCGGGTGTCGGCGCCACGTGGGCGTACAGCTCGCGCACCGACCAGCCCGGAAGCCGGGTGGCCCGCCCCCACTGCTCGGCGTCCAGGGCCGCCCCCCGCTCGGCCCACGTCGCCCAGAGCTCGGCCAACAGGACCCGGTACCGGTCGTTCTGATGGTCCGTCCGCTGCGCCATCGCCTGTTCCTCCTGCTCTGCCGTACGGATCGCGGCCCACCCTAACCGAGGTCGGTACGGCGCCCGCGGGTGCCGCCCGGCCCGGGTCGGCCCAGGTCGCGCAGGGCGTCCAGCACGTCCAGGCCCAGCTCCGGCGCGGCGTCCTCCGGCAGGCTGACCGAGATCCTGGTGGCCAGTCCCGCGTACCGGTGGTGGATCTCGCGTGCCACCTGCCCGACCTCGCCGGCGACGGCGAAGGTGTCGTAGACCCGGTCGTCGATCAGCCCGGTCATCTCCTGCCAGCGTCCGCGCACCGACAGCCGGTGCAGTTCCTCGTGGAGGTCCTCCCAACCGTGCTGGGCCAGCACCGGTCGGTAGGCGGGAGTGGAGGCGTAGAAGGCGAGCCGCTCGCGGACGCCGGCCAGGTTGGTCCGCAGTTCCTCCTCGGTGCGGCCGGTCGCGGTGAGCACGTTGCCGACGACCTCGAACGGCCGGGCGGTCCAGGCCGCCCCCTCGGCCTCGGCCCGGCCGCGCTCCTCGGCGAGGGCCGGGAGCACCTGCCCGGTGAGGTAGTCGACTGAGGTGAACGGGTGGCTGAGGAAGCCGTCGGCGACGGCCCCGGCGGTGCGGACCATCAGCGGACCGACGCCGGCCAGCAGGATCCGGGGCACCCCCGACGGGACCGGATCGGGGGAGAAGACCGGGGTCATCACCGTGTGCCGGTAGAAGTCGCCGCGGAAGCGCAGCCGTTCACCGGTCTGCCAGCTCTGCCAGATCGCCCGCACGGCGTGGACGTACTCCCGCATCCGGGCGGCGGGCCGGTCCCAGGGCATGCCGAAGCGCTTCTCGATGTGCGGCTTGACCTGGGAGCCGAGGCCGATGACGGCCCGTCCGCCGGAGGCCGCGTGCAGGCCCCAGGCCTGGTAGGCGAGCGTCATCGGGGTCCGGGCGAGGGCGACGGCGACGCCGGTGGCCAGCTCGACGGTGCTGGTGCGGTCGGCGGCGCGGGCCAGCTGGAGGAACGGGTCGTAGGCGGTCTCGGAGACGACCAGCCGGTCCATGCCCCGCCGTTCGGCCTGCTCGGCGGCGTCGAGGATGCCGGCCGGGTGCCCGGAGGCGGTGGCGTCGAGTCGGAAGGCGGCGGCCTGCGGGCGGTCCATGGTGTCGGCTCCTGGTCGGGCGTGGCGGTGGGCTCCGGTAGCCTCCCACGCCACCCGGGACGCGGCCGTACGTCCCCGGGCCGGGCGGCGGTGGCAGGGGCTCGACGGCGGTGCGCGGGGGCGCCGAAACGCGCGGACGGCCCCGTGATCCTCACGATGAGGGTCAGACTGTTACCACCAGTGACGGCGCTCCGGCCTGCGGCACCCGTACGGGCTGCGAGACTGGGGGCCATGAACCCTGACCGTCGCAGCCTCGGGCTGCCCGCCTTCTCCGAGCCCGCCGCCGATGCTCCCGTGCCCGCCCAGCCGGGTGGGCGCCGGCTGCTTCCGGTCGAGCAGGGCGCGGACTTCCGCCAGCCGCCCGGCGAGGCCGTGCCTGCCCCTGCCCCGGCCCGGCGCTCGCTCGCCGCCGGAGGCCTCACCTTCTCCGATCCGGAGCGGCAGATCTGAGCGCTGCCCGCCGCAGGTGACACGCTCGTCCTGCGGCGGGCACGAATCCCCGGCCCGTCGGCCGTGTCCCGGTAGCCTACGAACGAGCGCCCGCCGGACCCGAGACGCACACTCACGGGCCATCACCGGCGGGTGCTGTTCTGCGGGCGGACTCACTCCGTTCCGCCCCGGTGGCACCCCTCCGGTGGATCTCACCGGTCCCGTGCGGACGGAGCCTGGGTGCGGGGCCAGGGGCGGCCGTCGAGGCGTTCGATGTCGGTGTTGAACCGCTGTAGGTAGGTGGCGAAGGCGGCGACGTCCTCGGCGGACCAGTCGGCCATCACCAGGTCGAGGGCCTGTGCGTGGGCCGCGCGGTCCTCTTCGAGTCGACGGTGGCCCTCCTCGGTGACGCGGAACTTGCGGGCCATCCCGCCGTCGGGGTCGGGGATCCTCTCGACCAGCCCCGCGCGTGTCATCGCGGCGGTCTGGCGGTTGAGGGTGGAGGCGTCGAGTCCGAACGCGTCGCTGAGCTCGCCGATCGACATCGGACCCTGCATGCCGATCCGGCTGAGCAGGATGTACGCCGACCGGTCCAGCCGGCTGCCCTGCGGGCGGGCGCCGGAGGGGCTCAGGTAGTGGTGTCGGCTGAGCACCATGTACTCGAACGCGACGTCGTCCGTGGGGCCGCCCATGATGCCGTCCTCCGTCGGTTCCGTGCAGCTCTGACCTGCGGCGTCGGTCCAGTATCGCAGGGTGTGCACCGGTCGATGAATGTGCACGATACATATGATGTGTACTATGCATAGGTCGCGGCGTGTGCGTCCACGTGTCCGCCCCACCGAGTTTCCGAGGAGATCCCCATGGACGGCCCCCAGGCCACCACCCGGACCGGCGGTGTGGTCGCCACGCTAGCCCTCACCGGCACCGTGGCCGCGATCATGCAGACGCTGGTCACCCCGCTGATCGGCGAGCTGCCCAAGCTGCTGAACACCACCCCGTCCAACGCCACCTGGGTGATCACGGCGACCCTGCTGTCGGCGGCCGTGTTCGTGCCGGTCAGCGGGCGACTGGGTGACCTGCTCGGCAAGCGGCGGATGCTGCTGGCCTGCTGCGTTCCCCTGTTCGTCGGCTCGGTGATCTGCGCGCTCACCTCCTCCGTCCTGCCGATGATCGTCGGACGCGGCCTCCAGGGCGTGGGGATGGGCGTGGTGCCGCTCGGCATCAGCCTGCTCCGCGAGGTCCTGCCGCCGGAGCGGCTCGGCTCGGCGATAGCCCTGGTCAGCGCCTCCATGGGCATCGGCGGCGGTCTCGGGCTGCCGATCTCGGCCGCGGTGGCCGAGTACGCGAGCTGGCGGGCGCTGTTCTGGGGAGCCGCCGCCCTCACCGTGGCGATCACCGCGATGATCTGGTTCCTCGTCCCGGCCCCCGCCGTCCGCCCGGCGGGCGGACGCTTCGACCTGGTCGGCGCGATCGGCCTGGGGGCCGGGCTGGTCTGCCTGCTGCTGCCGGTCTCCAAGGGCGGTGACTGGGGCTGGACCGACGGGCTCACGCTGGGCCTGTTCGGTGCGGCCGTCCTCCTGCTCCTCGCCTGGGGCCGCTGGGAGCTGCGCATCGCCGAGCCGCTGGTCGACCTCCGGGTGACGGCCCGCCCGCGCGTGCTGCTGACCAACGCGGCGTCGGTCCTGGTCGGCTTCGGCATGTACGCGCAGGCACTGATCATCCCGCAGCTGCTCCAGCTGCCCGAGGCCACCGGCTACGGCCTGGGCCGGTCGATGCTGGCCATGGGGCTGTGGATGGCTCCCTCGGGCCTGATGATGATGGCGGTCTCGCCGCTCGGCGGGCGGCTCTCGGCGGCCCGCGGTCCGAAGTTCACGCTGGTCGCGGGCGCCCTGGCGATCGCCACCGGCTACGGCCTCTCGATGGTGCTGATCGGCTCCACCTGGGGCGTCCTGGTGGTCACGCTGGTCTGCAACGCCGGGGTGGGCCTCGCGTACGGCGCGATGCCGGCGCTGATCATGAGCGCGGTGCCGCTGTCGGAGACGGCCTCGGCGAACAGCTTCAACACCCTGATGCGCTCGCTCGGCACCTCGCTCTCGGCCGCCGTCGTGGGCGTGGTCCTCGCGCAGCTGAACACCACCGTGGGCGGGCACACGCTGCCGTCCGAGGCCGGCTTCCGGGTGGGCCTGCTGATCGGCTGCGGTGTCGCGCTGGGCGCCGCCGCGGTGGCCGCGACCATCCCCGTGTCGCGCGACGACGCGGGCGGACGGGCGGCCTCCGATCCGGGCGTCGACGCGGCCGGCGGGGAGCGGGCGGGAGCGGCGGAGGGCGCGGCGCGCGCCTGACCGGCGCGCGGCCCCGACCCGCCCACCGGCGGGTCGGGGCCTTCGTCGTGCGCCGTCCCTCCCGGGTCGGCCGTCCCGGGTCGGCCGTCCTGCGTGGAGCCGGCCTGCGCGGAGCCGTTCGTCGAGACCTGTGCCCGCCCACCGGCGGGCCGCCGTCAACCTCACTCTTCACAGGTTCACGCCGCCGCGCGCCCCGGGTTGTATGGCCGCTGGCAGCAGTGACCGCACGGTGGAGGGACGGCCCGATGGGCGTGTTCGGTGGACGGGGGAGGACGGCGGCGGACGCGTCGCCCGACGGCGCGGACGAGCGCGTCGCGTCGAGGCGCCACCGCCCGGCCGCACGTCGGCTGTCGGCGCTCGCCTCCGCCGTGATGCTGCTGGCCGTCGGCGGCTGGCTCTGGGGTGCGGCCGACCCGGCGCCGGCCGGGGGCGGTGCGGCCGGTCCGGTCCGCAGGCCGACCGAGGACGAGCTGGACGTCCTGCAGCGCGCGGAGCAGCTGCTGATCCGCGACTGCATGAAGGAGCAGGGCTTCTCCTACTTCCCGGTGCCGCGCCGCCCGTCGGCCGACTACCGCGAGTTCCCCTACGTGGTGGACGACGTGGACTGGGCCCGGACCAACGGATACGGGCGGGCCGTCGAACGGCGCCTGGACGAGGAGGACGCGGTCGCCCCACGGACCGCGTACTACCGGAGTCTGCCGCCCGACCGGGCCCAGGCGCTGGGTGTCGCCCTCAACGGCCCGTCCCCCACGGGGCTGGAGGTCGCGAACCCGGTGGGCGGTCGTCTCACCCACAGCGACCAGGGGTGCGTGGTGGGAGCCTGGCAGCGGCTGTACGGGGACGCGCGCGCCTGGTTCGGCTCCAGCGAGGTCGTGAACAACCTCTTCGGTATCCGGGCCGGCCGGGTGACCCAGGACCCGGCGTACCGGGACGCGGTCGCGGTGTGGAGCGCCTGCGTCGCCGGACGCGGTCACCCTGCCGACGACCCGAGGCAGTTGAGGGATCGTCAACTGTCGCGGGAGGGGGAGGCGGCGGAACGGGAGGACGTCCCGGTGGCGGTCGCCGAGGCCGAGTGCGCCCGGTCCACCGGTCTGGACACCACCGTGTCGGGACTGGACCGGCGGTACGCCGACGCCGTCCGGGCCGAGCACCGGGCCGTCTTCGACACCATGTGGCGCCTGCAGACCGGGGCGCTCCCCACCGCTCGCGAGGTAGCCGCACGCGGCTGACCTGGCGACACGTAAGAACACACCGGACACGGTGACGGCACCCGGCGCCGGACGCGGCCCCGGACGAGGCACGGCGCGTGCAGGACGGAAACACCCGGTACGGAGGCTCCCGGCACGTAACACCCGGCACGTATCACCCGGCACGTAACGCCCGGGGCGGAACACCGGTACGGAACACACAGCACGACGACACACGAAGAGGAGTGGCAGGATGAGGAAGCTCAGCACGGCCCTGGTGGGTCTCGTCGCCGCGGGAGCGGCGGTCCTCGCGGTGCCCACCGCGGCGCACGCCGACGGCGGGTGCAACTGGACCAACTTCTGTGCCTACGCGGACGACACGGGAGCCACGGTGCAGTGGTCCGGCCCGTCGGACGACTGGCCGAGCTCGGTCAAGAACAAGGTCGACTGGGTCGGCAACAACGGTGCGCCGGGCGGCCGGGACAAGGTGAACATCTACTGGGGCACGGCCGCCGAGGGCTACGGCGCCTACGCCTGCATCGGCTACGGGACGTCCTGGAACCTGCGCGGCAACGGCTACTACCTGACCTGGACCCGCAACGGGGACAACCGGGGTCTGAACCAGAGCCTGCACGACAACGCGGCCTCGCACCGCTGGGTCACCTCCTGCGGCAACAACACCTGGTAGACCGGATCCCTCCGGGAGGTGCGGCGCGTCGGCTCCGGCCGGCGCGCCGTATCAGCACTGCGCGACCCAGCGGTGGGACCGGGGCCGGACCGAGGGGTCGAGGTCGGTCCGGGTCTGGACGGGGAGACAGGCCAGGAAGCCCGTCAGGCCTGGTCGTTCGAAGTACTCGACGTCCTTCTTCAGCGCGCCCATGTCCGGTCCGTACCCGTTGTTGAAGATCGAGCGGGGCGGCTTCCGTGCCATCCAGGGGCAGGCGATCTGGTCGTCCAGCCAGTCGTCGTCGGCGTCGATCCACGAGCACATCTCGCCCCGGCCGCCGTGCTCCGAGAAGAGGCAGACGGCGCTGCGGATACATCGCTCGTAGCCCTCGGCCCCGGCCCGGGGGGCCAGACCGATCCAGAGCACCCCGCTGCCCACCGCCGCCAGGACGGCCGCGCCGGCCAGCAGTCGACGGGAGGCCCGCCGGCGTCTTCGGAGCCCCTGGCCGGGTTCCCCGCCCGGTGCTCCGCGCGGCCGGTGCGCCGGGCGTGCGGCTGCCGTCGGCCGGTCTCGCGCCGC
>NZ_JBHXKE010000219.1:0-15601 GCF_042722765.1 Kitasatospora sp. NPDC058406 | reverse complement strand
GTGCCAGACGGCCGCCGCCAGCTGCTCCGGCAGGACGGCCGGGCCCGGCCGTCCCGCGCGCTCGTCGGCGAGTGCACGGGTTGCCAGGGCACGGACCACGCCGGCCAGCATGACCGCCTCGTCGGGCCGGAGCTGGACGTCCATGGCGCGTGTCTCGACCGTCGGGTACCGCTCGGAGAGCCGGACGTGCCAGTAGAGCTGTCCGATGTCGGGGATCAGCCCGTCGCGGACGAGCGCCGTGGTGCGGCGGTCGTAGTCGCGGTCGCCGTCGAAGTGCGGGGGCGGCCCGCTGACGGGCCAGCGTCCGAAGACCGGGGTGCGCCAGGAGGCGAAACCGGTGTCCGTCCCGTGCCACAGGGGCGAGTTGGCGGCGAACGCGATCAGCAGCGGCAGCCAGGGGCGCAGCCGGTTCAGCACGGTGACGCCGGCGGACCGGTCGGGGACGCCGATGTGGACGTGCATGCCGGCGATCAGCTGCTCGTCGGTCAGGCGCCCGGTGTCGCCGCGCATGGCGCGGTAGCGGGCCGTGGGTGTGACGGGGACGGGCACTCCGTCGGTGTCGGCGAACGGGGCGGCGGCGCAGGCGGCGAGCACGCAACCGTCCGCGCGGGCGGCCTGGCCCAGTGCGTGGCGCATCCGGAGGAGGTGGCCGCCGCCCTCGTCGAGGTCGTGGCAGACCGGGGTGGCCACCTCAAGCTGGGCCTGGAGCAGCTCGTGCTGCACCTCGCCGCTGTCCAGGGCGGGCTGCAGCCCGGCCGCGTCCCGGACCTGGACGGCCCGGGCGCGGGGCAGTCCGGTCACCGCGTCGAGGAGGAGGTACTCCTCCTCGATGCCGAACGTGAGCATGCCGCGCGTCTACCCGTTCGGGGCGTCGGCAGTCGTTCCCGCGGTGCCCGGTCCCGGTCGGCCCGAGGGTTCGGCCGTGAGCACCGTGCCCGTCCGGGTGCGCAGGTGCACGGCCGTGCGGCCGGTGCGGCGGGTCGTCACCAGACCGGCGGCGCGGAGGGCGCCGAGGTGCTGGGAGACGGCGCCGGCGGTGACACCGAGGCGGGCGGCGAGGTCGGGGGTGCTCAGCGGTTCGCCGAGCTCGGAGAGCAGCGCGGCGCGGGTGCGGCCGACTGGACCTGTGGCCCACCGCCGGAGCCGCCGCCGATGCCGCGTCACTCTTCACCGAGGTGACGCTCGCCGTCCAGCCGGGCGCCGGCCACTACCCGTGGCTGGACGACCCGCAGGCGTTCACGGCCGTGCTGGAGGGCTTCCTGTCCGCGGTGGGCTAGGACGTCCTTGCCGAGCTCGCGGGCCGCTGGGGCCTGATGGGTCAGACCGGCTCCGGGCGCTGATCGCTGTCCTCTACGCCGACCCTGCCAATCAGCAGACCCTCCGGCAAGGGGTGAAGGCCAAGGTCCGGCCGTTCCTGCCCGGCAGTGGGAGGGACGTGGGCGAGGCCGGGGCGGCAGGCGTCCTCAGGACAGGCCGGCCAGTGAGGTGATCCGCAGACCGGGCGAGCACCGGAGCACGCGGTGGTCGCCGCCGCAGGTGATCTCGACCTCCAGGCCGCCGTCGCCGTCGATGTAGACGCGGTGCCCCGCCGGTCCGGTCCTGGCGCTCGCCGTCACGACGGCGCAGCGGACCGCGCCGGCCGGGTCCCGCAGGCTCACCAGGTAGGCGGCGGTGGCGCCTGTCAGGGTGGTCATGCGACCGGGTGGTCGAGGCGGAGGGACCGGCCCAGGGCTCGTGGCGTTCCGCTGGCGGTGTCGGACATGGCGATCACCTTTCAGTGTCGAAGCTCCGTGCGTCGCACGGATCCCACCACCCTGCCTCCTGCCGGCGCGGGACGCGCGACAACCCGTGCGGGGGCTCGGCTGCCCGGAGGACGTTGCTCGCGAGCCGGCTGCCGACCGGAGTCCGGTCGCCGCCCTCCTGCTCCCGCATCCGCGGAGGGGGAGGCGGTCGCTGGAGCGGGCGCTTGTGCGCCGGTCTTGCCCCGCCCTCCTTAAATGGCTACGTTGTATCCAAAATGCTTTTCGGTACTGCCGTAGCCGATAGTCGGCGACCGGACTCCCGGACGTCCGTCCGGCGAGCGCGCGGTCCGTTTCGGCGGACCTTCGACGGACCTTCTACGGACCCCGGCGCCGAATCCCGTCGCCCTTCCCGGCAAGATCAACTTGAGGCCGATCACCATGACAGAACCCCACGACACCGATGTCCTCGTCGCCGGGGCCGGACCCACCGGCTCCACCCTGGCGGCCGACCTGCTGCGGCGCGGCGTCCGCGTCCGCGTCGTCGACAAAGCGACACGGGCCTTCCAGGGCTCCCGCGCCAAGGGGATCCAGCCCCGCACCCAGGAAGTGTTCGAGGACCTCGGCGTCCTTCACGAGGCACACGCCGAAGGCGGCCCCTACCCGCTCGCAGGACTCCACCTCGGACCCTTCACCGCGCCGTGGCGGATGCAGCAGCGGAACAGGCCGACCCCGGACGTGCCGTACCCGAACATCCTCCTGCTGCCGCAGCACCGCACCGACGCCATCCTGCACCGTCTGCTCGAACGCCACGGGCTGCGCATCGAATACGGGGCCGCCCTGGAGACCTTCGAGCAGGACGCCGACGGCGTGACGGCGACGCTCTCCACCGGCGAGCGGGTGCGCACCCGGTACCTCGTCGGCGCCGACGGCGGCGCGAGCGCCGTCCGTGCGGCGACCGGTCTCGGTTTCGTCGGGGAGACCGACGACTCCGACAAGACCCTCATCATCGACGGCACGATCGACGGACTGTCCCGCGACCGGTGGCACATGTGGCCCGGCGCGTCCGCCGGAGCGTGCCCGCTGCCGCACTCCGACCAGTTCCAGGTGATGATCCGACTGAAGCCGGGCGAGGCGCCGGATCTCGACCACGCCGCCCTGACCCGCCGGTTCCACGCCCTCACCCGCCTCACGCTCCACGACATCACCTGGACCTCGGTGTTCCGGCCCAACGTCCGGCTCGTCGAGCGCTACCGCGCGGGCCGGGTCCTCCTGGCGGGCGACGCCGCCCACGTGCACACGCCCGCCGGCGCCCAGGGCCTCAACACGGGTGTGCAGGACGCCTACAACCTGGGCTGGAAGCTCGGGCAGGTGATCGCCGGCTCGCCGGACGACCTGCTCGACAGCTACGAGGCCGAACGGCTCCCGATCGCCGCAGGCGTCCTCGGCAAGTCCAGCGAGCTCTACAGGAGCCTCGGCAGGCACCGTGTCGCGGGCCTGAAACGCGGAGACGAGGAGCGGCAGCTCGGACTCACCTACGCCGGCGGCCCGCTCGCTCCCGGCGACGCCCCGGCCACCAGGACCCTGCACGCGGGCGACCGGGCGCCCGACGCGCCGTGCACCGCCCCCGGCACCACCCGCCTGTTCGACGTCCTCCGGGGACCGCACTTCACACTGCTGGCCTTCGGCCCCGGCGCCACCGCGGCCCTGCCCGGCCTGACCTGGCCGTCCGAGGGGGCCGAACTGCACCGCTACGCCGTTCGCGGCGGGCGCGGGATCGACCGTGGCCACCTCACCGACGCCACCGGCCGGCTGTCCGGCATCTACGGCGTCGACGGTGACGCGCTGATCCTCGTCCGGCCGGACGGGTACATCGCCGCCGTCATCAAGTCCGACTGGCCGGCCTCCTTCGCCACCGCGACCGCGGCCTACACCCCGCGATGACCCGGCCGGGCCGTCCGGTGCCCCACGACGTGGCCGGGGCGCCCGCGGTCGTTCCGCACGCCGACGAGGACGCGCGTCCCGCCCCGCCGCCACCGGCCGGACGGTCCCCGGTGTGCCGCCCGATCAGGTCGAACAGGAGGAGCTCAGGAATGCCAGCACCACAGGAGGTCACCGAGGGCCGCCCGGCCCCGGTCGTGACCCTGACGTTCGTCGGCGACCGCACCGGGGCGGAGGAGGCCACGGCGAGGCTCTCCGGCGAATCCCGGGCCGCGCTGCGCCAGTTCTCCCCGGAGCGCATCACCGGCTACGGCGTCGACCACGCCGATGCCGTCGAACTGCGCGCCCGCGTGAGCGAGGGCCCGACGCCGGCTATCCGCTCCTGGTCCTCCAGGGCGGCGGGGACCTCATGATCTCGATGGAGCTGGCGCAGACCCTGCTGGACGGCGCGCCCACGGACGACAAGCAGGTGGTCGTCTTCTCCGACGGTGACCACTGCGTCTACCACCACCGGCACGACCGCGACACGCTCGTCGCCGACTGGACGCGGGCCCGCCTGTGCGGCACCCCGAGCCCCGCCGTCGTGTCCTGAGACGAGGAAGCACACCCATGCAGATCATCGACGCGCAGATCCACCTCTGGGCCGGCGCGAGCGCGCCACCGCACCACTGGCGCGCGCCGTACACCGTCGAGAACGCCCTGCGCGACATGGACGAGGCCGGTGTGGACCGCGCCGTCAACTGCCCGGCGATCTGGGACGCGGGCGCCAACGACTACGTGGAGGCGGCCGAGCGGTACCCCGAGCGGTTCGCGACTCTCGGCCGGTTCCCCCTCGACGACGCCGCGGACGAGTCCCTCGTCGACGCGTGGCTGGACAAGCCCGGCATGGTGGGGCTGCGCTTCGTGATGGCGGCGCCGGAGACGGCCGGACGCCTGGCGTCGGGCACGCTCGACTGGCTGTGGGAGGCCGCCGACCGTCGTGGCATGGCCGTGGGGATCATGGTGATGCCTCCGTACCTGCCGGCCGGCAGGTCTTCGACGCGTTCGGTGCCGAGCGGATGTTCTGGGTACTGACATCACGCGTCTGCGGTGCTCGTGGCGGGAGGCGGTGACGGTGTTCACCGAGGAACTGCCCTGGCTGCGGGGCTGTGACCTCGAACTCGTCATGGGTCGCGCCGTGGCCGACCGGATCGGCCGGAGCCGACCGGCGGAACGGCCGTCGACACGGCCGTCAGCACGACCGTAGGCGGCGCGCGTCAGTGCCACCCCGAGGCTTTGCCCGGCTCCGGCTCCGGCTCCGGCGCAGGTTCCGGCTCCTGCGACGAGTCGAGCCTGGCCCGTTCCAGCCCGACGAGGAGCAGGTCCAGACCGAACCGGAACTCCTCGTGGAGCGGGACGGAGGTCAGCTCCTCGGCCGCAGCCGTCGTGGCCGGATAGTCCTCCGGGTCGAGCGAGTCGTAGTACTCCCGCAGGTGAGACCGGTCGTCGGCGCCGGGAACCCCGGGGCCGTGCTGCTGGATGGCGAAGCCGATCACGTAGTGGCCGATCGCCGTGAAGGCGCGGGCTGCCAGACCGACCGGGAACCCGTGGCCCAGGAACAACGTGATGAGGCCCTCCCTGGCACGGAGACCGTTGGGACCGACGGGGACCCGGGCCGCCAGCAGGGGCAACGCGTCGGGGTGCCGGCACAGCGTGCCGTACAGGGCCTCGGCCGAGACGGCGGCGGCTTCCTGCCACGGCAGGTCGGCGAGGTCGCCGGGCGGGACGCGGACCTCGCCCAGGATCCTGTCCGCGACGAGGGCGAGGAGCTCGTCCTTGCCGCTGAAGTGCCGGTAGAGCGTCGCCGTGCCGGAGCCGAGCGAATCGGCGACCATGCGCAGCGTCAGGGCCTGGATCCCGACCTCGTCGATCAGCCTCAGGGCCGCGTCGACGAACTGCCCGACCTCCATCGGGGGACGACCGCGCCGGTATTCCGGGGCCGGCGCCCGGCCCGCCCACCAGGCGGGACTACCCGGGACCGGCTTGACCTTCGACGCCATGAAGCAGTGGCCCTCTCGGCGGAGCTTTGCTGAGGAGTTTCGGACTTATCGTATCCGTTTTCGACATCGGACGGCCCCGGACGGACGGCGTGCAGGACGGGCGCGGGCCCGCCTCAGTGCTGTGCGGTCTCCAGCGCGGCGTCGATGCCGCGCAGGAACGCGTCGAGGTCGTCGGGGGTGCGGGAAGTCACCAGCCGCCAGCCGCCGGAGTCGTCCTCGACGAGCGGCCGGTCGGTCCAGGTCGCGCCCGCGTTGCCGAGGTCGGTGCGCAGCGACGGGTACGAGGTGAGGGTCTTGCCGTCGGCCACACCGGCCTCGGCGAGCAACCAGGGGCCGTGGCAGATCGCGGCGATCGGACGGCCGGAGCCGGCGAAGGCGCGGACCAGGTTGACGGCCTCCTTCTCCAGCCGAAGCGTGTCGGCGTTGATCGTCCCGCCGGGGACGACCAGCAGGTCGTAGTCGTCGGCGTTCGCTTCGGCGAGGGTGTGGGTCGGTTGCACGGTCTCGCCGGGATCCTTGTCCCCGATCAGGGTGCGGATGCCGTCCCGGGAGACGGCGGCGATGTCGGTCTGGATACCGCTCTCGCGCAAGTGCCGCACGGGTACGAGGAGTTCGTCCTGTTCGACGCCGTAGTCGGTCACGATCGCGAGTGCTCTGGTGGTGCGGGTCATGGTCTCCTCCGGTTCAGGGGTCGGAATTCGGTGTCGTCGGGCCTAGGCCTGCCCGTCCCGGGGCCGGCGCCCGCCGGAGTGCCGGCCCGGTCCCCGGGAGGCCCGGCCGGTGTAGGGCGGCGGCCTGCGCCGTTTCTGCCTGCGGACGCCCAGCAGGACGGAGCCGACCAGGGCGCCGCCGATGGCCAGGACCACCAGGACCAGCAGGATTCCGGACACGGCGGGTCCCGCTGCGGACGCGTTGGTGAGCATCGTCGTCATGGACTGCGGGTGCCCGTGATCCGCGCGGCTACACGCGGCCGGGGTGTGGCGGCGGGGTGTGGCGGCGGGGTGGTGGTGAGTCGCCGGGGTGCGCCTTCGGTCGGAGGCGGGCGGACCGGGTATCGGAGGGTTGGGAGGCACGAGGAGGGAAAGTCGCCTGCGCACGGCGCTCCTTCCCGGGCGCGGGGACGGCAGGGCGGGGGAAGGTGCCGTATGCCCGGCCCCGTTCCACCGCGCCCGGCCCGATGGGCGCAAACGCCGGTCCGACGCAGCCACGTGCAGCCCGGGCGGCACGATCGAGGAGAGTGTGATGATCAGAATTCTCTACAAGCCGTTCGGCCTGCTCGCCGGCGCTCTGGGAGGGGTTCTGGCCGGTGCCCTCTTTCGACGGCTCTGGAAGCTGGTCGGGGGCGAGGACGACGCGCCCAGCCCCACGGACGAGGACCGGAGCTGGCGCGGGGTGCTGACCGCGGCCGCGTTGCAGGGCGCGGTCTTCGCACTCGTGAAGGCGGCGGTCGACCGCGGAGGAGCCGTGGGCATCCGCCGGCTGACCGGAACCTGGCCCGACTGAGAGTCGGCCCGCGCCCTCCGGGGGCCGCTCGCACCCGGATCGATTGGTCGGCCCGCGGCGCGTTTGCCGGGCTCACATCCGGTCAGACGGACGGAGGACCCGCGGAACGACGGAGGGAATCGGCAATGAAGACCGGTGTGAACGGGGGCCGCACGACGGGCTTCCGACCGACGGGGCGGCCCGTCCCCGAGCAGGCGACGGCGACCGCCGGGACCGATACCGACGCGATCAAGGAGTGTGCGCACCGATGACCCGCGAGCACAGCAACGAGAAGACGGTCCTCCCCACTGCGGCGGACCTCTCGACCCGGATGGCCGACACCCGCGAGCGGCTCACCGACGTCGTCGACGTCGTGGTGGCGAAGGCGGACGTGGGTGCCCGGGCACGGGACGCCGCCGTACATGCCAGGGAGAGCATCGGCCACACGGCCGACCAGGCCCTGCACGCCGTGGTGGAGCAGATCGGCGAGGTTGCCGACAGTCTGCGCGCCGGGGGCGTGCAGGTGAAGGAGCACACCGTAGGTCTCACGGACTCGGCCGGCGAGGTGTTCGAACGGCTCTCGGAGACCTCGACCCGCGGACGGGCCCTGAAGGACTTCCGGTACAGCGGCCCGGTGCTCGCCGCGGTAGGGGGTGCCTTGCTCGCCACGGCCGTGATCGTCACCGTGCGCCGCCGCCGTAGGTGAGGTGACCCACCGCCGGTCGGACGTCCGTCGGAATGCGGGGCCGGCACCGGGTACGCGGATGCTGTTGGTTAATTCGGGGCCGTGCGTGACGTCGGCTCCCATGACCCGGTTGTGGTCGTGGGAGCCGACGTTGTCGTGTGGGGTGGGTGTCGATGTCTATGCAGCCGAAGGGGCCGGGGGAGATTCCGGCGGAGACGGTGCGGGTGGCGCAGGCCGCGTTCCCGAAGGGGAGCCTGGCGATCCGGGTGCGGGATGAGCTGGGTGTGCTGTTCACCGACGAGGGGTTCGCGGACCTCTTCCCGGTGCGGGGGAAACCCGCCTGGTCACCAGGACGGCTGGCGTTGGTGCTGGTGTTGCAGTTCGTCGAGGGGCTCACCGACCGGCAGGCCGCCGAGGCGGTGCGGGCAAGGATCGACTTCAAATATGCCCTTGCGCTGGAACTGACTGATCCGGGCTTCGACTTCTCGGTGTTGTCGGAGTTCCGGGACCGTCTGGTCGAGGCGGAGGCGGGCAGGCGGGTGTTGGACGGCATCTTGAACGCGGCCCGGGAGAAGGGGCTGCTCAAGACCGCTGGCCGGGCCCGCACCGACTCCACACATGTGAAATGCGCGGCACGGGAGCTGTGCTGGCTGGAGATGGTCGCGGAAACGCTCCGCTCGGCACTGAACACGCTCGCGCAGGCTGCCCCCGACTGGCTGGTGGAGATCGCCGAGCCGGACTGGTTCCGGCACTACGCCACCCGGGCCGAGGACTCCCGGTTCCCCAAGGCCCCCACCAAACGGGAGGAGATCGGCCGACGGATCGGCACGGACGGGACGCGACTGCTTGAGGCCGTCTTCTCGCCCCAGGCACCGGCCGGACTGCGGGAGCTGGAGCAGGTGGAGATCCTGCGACGGATGTGGGTCCAGCACTTCCGTCAGGACGGGGACGAGGTGAGGCGACGGGACCCAAAAGACCGCCCGCCGGGCGCGACGCGCCTGGTCACGCCCTATGACCCCGAGGCCAGGGGCAGCAAGAAACGCGACATCCTGTGGGACGGATACAAGGCCCATCTCACCGAGACCTGCGAGCCGGATGCCCCGAACCTGATCACGAACGTGGCCACGACCGATGCCACCGTTGCGGACAGCGTGATGGCCGGGGCGATTCACGCTTCCCTCGCCGCGCGGGACTGCCTACCCGGTGAGCATTGGGTCGATGCCGGCTATCCCAACGCCGCACAGGTACTCGCGGCCGACCGTGACCACGGCGTCGCGCTGCACGGGCCCATGGCCACCGACACCAGTCTTCAAAAGAACGTTCTGTTCCGGCGGGACGCGTTCACCCTCGACTGGGACCATCGGCAGGCCACCTGCCCGAACGGGATCACCAGCACCCAGTGGCATCCCCGCCGCTCGCAGACCGGACTGCCTGTCATCCGGGTCCGGTTCAATCCCGCTGACTGCCGCACCTGCCCTGACCTGCGCGCTTGCACCAGCTCCCCGAAAGCTCAACGCCGCGAGCTCACCCTCCGGCCCCGCGACGAGTATGCCGCCCGCCAGGCCGCCCGCGCCGAACAGCACACCGACGCCTGGAAGGACCGTTACAAGATCCGCGCCGGGATCGAGGGCACCATCTCCCAAGGTGTCCAGCGTTGCGGCCTGCGTAGATCCCGCTACCAGGGCCTCGCGAAGACCAGCCTCCAGCACCAACTCACCGGCGCCGCCATCAACCTCGCCCGCATCGATGCCCACCTCACCGAAACACCCCGCGCCCGCACCCGCACCAGCCATTTCGCACGGCTTCGCCCCGCCGAGTCGAAACCCAGCGGGGCGAATTAACCAACAGCATCCGGGTACGCGGTGCCGGCCCCGCACCGTGTCCCCACGGTGGTCCGCCAGGACCGCCGCCCGTCTGTCGGGCGGGCGCCGACCGTTGGGGGCGGAGCTCAACGCCCACGTCCCCACCCGTACGCCGCGAGCCGGAACCGGAACGACCCGGGGCCCCGCCGTCACGCGGTGGTTGTCGGGACGCGGCTCTCGTCGTCCCGGGCGTCAACCGCCGGCCTGTTCAGGGAGGACGGCGACGGAGAGCGGAAGGTGGCCGACCGGGAGGCGGGTGGTCCGGCCGGTGGCGGTGTCGACGAGGGTGAGGCCGTTCCAGCCGCCCTCGCGGGTGAAGCCGCCGGCGACGTACGCGGTGCGACCGTCCGGCGAGAGGGTGACGGTCTCGTGCGGGCCGTCGAGGGGGAGGACGCGTTCCGTGCCGTCCGGGGAGCGGATGGTGAGGGAGGGGCCGGCGTCCGTGGCGGGGTCGATCGGCCCGGTGCCGACGACGTAGAGGGTGCCGTCGGGGGCGATGGTGGCGCCGTGCTGGTGGGTGTTGGCGGTCATCGGTTCGACGGTGGTGCGGCCGGTGGACGGGTCGACGACGGCGAGGCGCTCGCCCTCGAAGGGAAGCAGCAACGCGCCGTCGGTCGTGCGGACGGCGGCGTAGTGGGGCTTGAGCCAGGAGCCGAGGCCGCCCTCGGTGCCGTACGGGGCGACCTCGATGCGGCGGGTGTCCCAGGTGGCGGTGTCGACCGTCGTCACGTCGAAGGAGTCGTGGCCGGTGACGTAGACCTGGCGGCCGTCGGCGGAGACGTCCACGTCGAAGGGGCGGCGGCCGACCGGGACGACCTGGACGACGGCGCGGGTGGCCGTGTCGACGACTTCCAGGGTGCCGTTCCCCCCGGGCACGTTGACACCGACGTAGAGCCGGCTGCCGTCCGGGGAGAGGGCGAGGCCCATGCCGCCGCCCCGGTACTCGCCGGTGGCCACGGGGCCGGTCCGGGTCCTGTACGGGACCAGCGCGGTTCGCGTGCGGGCCCGGGTGTCGACGGCGGCGACGCCCTCGGCGGTGGCCACCCAGGCGGTGCCGTCGGGTGCGACGGCGAGGGCGTAGGGGCCGGTGCCGACCCGGACGGAGCCCAGGTCCGCTCCGCGGTCGGTGCGGGACGGGTCGACGAACGTGACGGTGTCCGCACCGAAGTCGGTGACCAGGAGCAGGGGGGTCGGCCGGTCCGGCGAGCCGGAGGGCCCGGCGGCGGTGGGCGCCGCTGCGGTCGCACTCGGGCCCGGGTTCTGGCTCGGGTCGGCGGCGGGCGGTGCGGGTGGGGTCTGACCGCAGGCGGCGAGCAGTACGAGGGCCGTCGCCGCGCCCGCGGCGGCCCGGGCCAGGGCGGCCCGAACGGCCACCTCCGATCCTCGACGGAACCGCCGGCCCGGTCGGCCGGTGACAGGGGGGCGGTCGGTCATCGAGGGTTCCTCCACGAAGGGGCCGGCGGTCGGCGCCGATGGGCCGCGGTGCCCTCCAGCCTGCCCCTCGGGCGCCGGCGGGGGATCGGCAGCCCGGCCCGTCCGACGCCGCCGGTCGGTGGACGACGGGGTCAACCGATCGGCTGACCCCGGTGCCGGTGCCGGCCTTCACCGACCTCATCGAGGCTCGGGCCCGTGCCCGTGGCGACGACGCCGGGGCGGCCTCGGAGGCCCTGGCCGCCTCCGGGAGTCTGCTCGACCGCTGACGGGACAGCCGGTCTGCTCACGCCGGGCGACGCGCGCCGGTGGCATCGTCCGCCGGGCCGTGCTCGCCGGGCCGGGGGACCGGTGCGAGGAGTCGTCGCAGTGCGGCGCGGGCCGGTGGGCCCCAGGTGGCCTTGCCGCCGGGGCGGCCGTGGACGCCGGCCTCCCCGATGAGGAGGCAGGCGAGTGCGCGCCACACCGCCCAGCCGCGGGCGCGACGCAGGGTCGCGGCGTCCGGGGCCGGCCGGTACGCGGCAACGAACCTGTCGACGGCGCCGTCCGGCAGCAGGATCCACGCCGCGGCGAGGTCGAAGGCCGGATCACCCGCGAAGAGGTCGCCGAAATCGACTACTCCGCAGAACGTGCCGTTCGCGGTGAGGACGTTGGCCGGGTGCAGATCGCCGTGGAGCCACAGTGCCGGGCCCGTCCAGGCGGACGCGGCCACGGCGTCCTCCCAGAGCGCGCGGACGCCGTCCGGGGCGGGGATCAGTCCGAGCTCGGTGGCCGAGGCGAGCATCCTGGCGAACCCCTCGGCATGGTCGGCCAGTGGCCCCCCGCGGTCCCGACCGGTCGGCGCCCCGTCGGGAGCGGGTCGGTGAAGGGCCGCCAGGAAGGCGGCCAAGGCGTCGGCCGCCTCCGCGGCGCGTGTGGCGGGGGCGCGGTCGGCGGGCTCGCCCGGCACCCAGGTGGTGACGATCCAGGGCCGCGGAAATCGGTCGGAGGGCTCACCGAGGCGCTGCGGGACGGGGACCCGCAGCGGAAGGTGCGGGGCGAGGCCGGGCAGCCAGGCGTGTTCCTTGCGCAGCAGCGCATCGGCGGACTGTGTAGCCCACGGCAGCCGCACGGCGAGGTCGTCGCCGAGCCGCCACAGCTGGTTGTCCCAGCCGCGTGCGCCGAGCTTCACCGGACGATCGGCCAGGTCGGGGTGCTGGTCGCGCAGCAGGTCCCGGACCAGTTCCGCAGTGACCTCGATCTCGCTGTGAGTCATGCGGAACAACCATAGCCGGGCGGTGGGCCGCCTCGAGGACCGTGGGCGCGTGAGGGGTGCGCCGGGTGGCGCCGGGTGGGGAACGGGGGCCCGGCGATGATAAACAGACTGTTGCAGGAAATGGTGGGATGTTTCGTCGGCGGGCTGTCCGTCGGGCAGTCCGCGGCCGGATCGGTGTCCGCACCGGCAGCAGGGAGCAGCCCACCGCCCGCCGACGCGACCGCACCGAGGAAGGGTTGACCCCCGTGACCGCAACCACCGCCACCGTCTTCCGCAACGTCCGTCCGTACGGCGCCGATCGCGCCGTCGACCTGTTCGCCGCCGACGGTCTGCTGGTCGAGCGCCTGCCGGCCGGCGCGGACCCGCTCGTCGTGGAGGGCGAGGGGCGGATCGCCCTGCCCACGCTGGTGGACGCGCACATTCACCCGGACAAGACGGCCTGGGGCGAGCCCTGGTACGGCCGGCGCCCGGCCGGCTCGCTCCCCGAGTACGTCGGTGGCGACGTCGACCTCTACCGCCGTCAGCGCACCCCCCTCGCCGCGCGCGCCCAGCGGCTGCTGGCCCACGCCGTGGCCTGCGGCACGCGCGCGGTCCGGGCCCACGTGGACGTCGCCCCCGCCTACGGGCTGGACGGGGTGACCGGGCTGGCCGAGGCACGCGAGCGGTTGGCCCCGGCGCTGGACGTCCAGCTGGTGGCCTTCCCGCAGCACGGCGTCCGCCGCACCCCCGGCACGGCGGAGCTGCTGGCCGAGGCGGCGGCGAGCGGACTGATCGACGCGGTCGGCGGGATCGACCCCGCCGGCTTCGACGGAGGACCGGACGGCGAGGGTCCCGCCCAGCTCGACCTCGTCTTCGACCTGGCCGAACGCCACGGCCTGCAGTTGGACGTCCACCTGCACGACCGTGGCGAGCGGGGCCTCGGCCCGCTGCGTGACATCCTCGCGCGCACCCGGGCCGCGGGCCTGGCCGGCCGGGTCGTGGTCAGCCACGCCTTCTGCGTCCCGGAGCTCGCCGACGAGCGGCTCACCGACCTCGCCGACGAGCTGGCGGAGGCCGGCGTCGGCCTCACCACCGTCGCCCCCTCGGCCCACCAGATGCTGCCGTTCCGCGAGCTGCAGTCGCACGGCGTGCGCGTCGGCCTGGGGTCCGACGGCGTGCGCGACTCCTGGAGCCCGTACGGCAACGCCGACATGCTGCACCGCGCCCACCTGCTCGGCTGGACCACCGGTGCCCGCACCGACGAGGAGCTGAGCGACTGCTTCGCCCTGGCCGCCGACGGCGGCGCCGACCTGCTCGACCTCCCGCGCGTCACCCTCCGGCCGGGCTCCCCGGCCGACTTCATGCTGCTCCCCGGTGAGTGCCTCCCGCAGATCGTGGTCGACCTGCCCCCACGCGACGTCGTCGTCCACGCCGGCCGCGTGGTCGCCCGGGACGGCCGCTTCCTCGGCTGACACCCGCCGGGGGTGGGCGGCCTCGTTCGGCCTGGTGGCGAGCTGTTTGACGTCGGGTACGAGGTGTCCGGACCACGGGCCGGACCGACGCCGGCCGGGATGCGCGGTGCGTCGAGCGGACGGTCGCCGTACGGGTCGGTCGGGTCGGGCGGGTCGGTCGGGCGGGTTGGGCCGGCGGGTCAGCCCTTCCCGCCCTCGGCCCAGGTGAGGTCCATCTGGTCGATGAAGCGGCGGCCGTCGAAGGAGAGGAAGACCTTGGACGTGGTGTCGTTGTCCGCCGTCCAGGTCTTGTCCCACTGCACGACGGTGCCGGCGCCGCCGTGCCTGGGGTAGTAGAGGCCCTCGCGGCGCACCGGGTGGTGGTAGAAGCCGTGCCCGTTGGCCAGCCCGGTACGGCGTCCTGACGAGGGCGCCACTGACGTCGTCGAAGAGCGCGGCGGGGAAGTTGGTGCGGGCGACGAGCTTCGGCGGGACGTAGTGGACGTCGACCTCGGCGGCGTCCACGGAGCGGGCGGGTTCCCCCGGCAGCCGGTGGAACGCCTTGCGTACGGCACCCGCACGCTCGTAGCTGTCGGTGAAGGTCACCAGGCTTCCTCCCGGCCCTCCGTGTGAGGTGACGGTCACGGTGACCGCGAGCGGTCTCGGCGCCACCGGCTCCGTCGGCCTCCTCGACCTCCCGTGGATGCTCCTCGACGCGGCCCTTGCCCTCGCGGCCGGGGGTCCGTCATTGCTGCCGGCCAGGCGTCGCCGCGGCGGCCGAGGACGGAGCGAGGGGCGCTCCGCAGCCGCCCAGGCCGGAAGTCCGGCCGGGCCCGTCCGGAGGTACGGGACGGCCGCTTGTTGCCTGATATCGGGCAAAACGGGATAAAAAGTGACTATGGACCCTCGCCCGGGTGGAAGCGACGTGCACCGTCCGGCCGGCCCCCGGGCCGGCCTCGGCGCCGGCGCGCCGAGGCCCGGAGCGGGTCGCCGACCCCCCGGGAAGGACGGCGGTGGTCCGCACGGCGACCCGCCGCCACCGGCGTCGCCGCCCCGGCCACCGGGCGGGACGGCCGGGCGCAGCTTCGCCCGCGAGGTCTTCCTCCTCCAACTGGTGATGGTCGTCCTCCTGGTGGTCGGCGCCGTGGTGGCCCTCGTGGTGCAGCAACAGCGCTCCACCACCACCGACGCCCGGCACCGCACCCTCGCCGCCGCCGAGTCGTTCGCCCACGCGCCCGGACTCGTCGCCGCTCTGGACGGCGCCGACCCCACCGCGACCCTCCAACCGCTGGCCGAGGAGGTCCGGACGGCCGCCGGGATCGACGCGCTCATCGTGTACCGGCTCGACGGGACCGTGCTCACGCACAGCGACACCTCGCAGCTCGGCAAGCACGTCATCGGCCCCTACGCGGAGGCCGCCGAGGGCAGGGCCGTCACCAGGACCTTCGACGGTGCGCTGGGCCGCTCGGTGGTGTCGGCCGTCCCCGTCAAGGACGCGACCGGTGCGGTGGTCGCCATCGTCGCCGCCCCCGTCACCCTCGAAGCCATCCACAAGTCGGTCCACCACGAGCTGCCCCTCTTCCTGGTCGGAGCCGCCGCCGCCACCGCCCTCGCGGCCGGCTGCGCCGCCCTGGTGAGCCGCCGGCTGCGACGCCAGACGCGGGGCCTGGGCCCGGCCGCGATGACCCGGATGTACGAACACCACGACGCCGTCCTGCACTCGGTGCGCGAGGGCGT